>NZ_LUUM01000259.1:0-40301 GCF_001644125.1 Methylosinus sp. R-45379 | reverse complement strand
CGCTCTATCTGCTGATGAGTTCCTACACCTATCTGCGCGTGGCAACGGCGGGCGTGCATCGCCTGTCCTATGGCGGCATGGGCGCGACGGAGTTCCGCATTCTCGTCGCGGCCTGGAGCCTCTTCGCCTGCTGGCTCGGCCCGCAGGTGGTGGAGGCGCGGCTGTGGCGCTTCTCCATTCTCGATGTGACCATCGGAACGATGTCGGCCATCGCCTTCGCATTGTTCGTCCTGATGGTGCGTCAGGATCTGTCGCGGATGGACCGCGACGACGACCATGAATCGGCGACCATCCACCGCCTGCCGACGCGCCGCTCCGCGGCCGAGCCGGCTGCGGCCGAGCCCGCGCGCGAGCTTCCCAGCGCCTCGGCCGGCTAAAGGCGACGGAACAGGACGGCAGGCTCGGTTTTGACGGCGCATCAGATTTTCCAAGGCGACGACCTTTGCCGGGGTGACGACCTGCGGCGCGAGCGAGAGCTTGCGGCGGGGCTTGCTTTGGCGGACTCGCGCCCCAAATGCGTCGTGAGAGCGGCGCCTCCGGCGCCGGCGCAATGGAGCCTATCGACGTTTTGGCTATGACGAGCGACATGCGTGATATCGCCCTCGTCACCGGCGCGAGCGGTTTCATCGGAGGGGCCGTCGCCGCCCTGCTGCACGAGCAGGGCTTTCGCGTGCGCGCTTTCGTCCGGCCGACCAGCCCGCGCGCCAATCTCCGCCCGCAATATGAGATTTTCGAAGGCGATGTGACCGACCGCGAGAGCCTGCGCGCCGCGCTCACGGGCGTGCGCTATCTCTTCCATGTCGCCGCCGACTATCGCCTCTGGGCGCCCGATCCCCGCGTCGTCATGCGCACCAATCTCGACGGAACGCGCATCGTCATGGAGGAGGCTCTGCGCGCCGGCGTCGAGCGAATCGTTCATACGAGCAGCGTCGCGACGCTCGCGCCCGACGCCTCCGGCCTCTGCGACGAGACGCGTCGGCTCGCGGTCTGCGACCGGCTCGGCGCTTATAAGCGCAGCAAGCTCCTATCTGAGCGGCTCGTCGAGGATATGGTGGAGCGGCTGCAGCTGCCGGCCATTATAGTAAATCCCTCCGCGCCGCTCGGCCCAGGCGACGTCCGCCCGACGCCGACCGGCCGCATCGTCCTCGAGGCGATGCGCGGCAATATGCCGGCCTATGTCGACACCGGCCTCGCCGTGGTGCATGTCGCCGATGTCGCCGTCGGCCATCTCGCCGCTCTGCGCCAGGGGCGAATCGGCGAGCGCTATATTCTCGGCGGCGAGAATGTGGAGCTCTCCGAGCTGCTCGCCGAGGTGGCGACTCTCATCGGCGGCCGTCCGCCGCGCATGCGTCTGCCGCGCTGGCCGCTGCTGCCGCTCGCTCACGCCAATGAGGCGTTGGCGCGCCTCACAGGCCGTGAGCCTTTCCTCAATGTCGAGAGCCTGCGCCTCTCGGCGACGACCATGTTCTTCGACGATTCGAAGGCGCGCCGCGAGCTCGGCTATCGTTCGCGTCCCTATCGCCATGCGCTCGCCGATGCGGTCGAATGGTTCGGCGCGCGCGCCGCCGAGACGCGCGAGGCGCCGTCCGGCGCCCGCCGCGCGCCGGGTGGAGCGCCCGGCGAATAGGCGCTTGCGCGCGGCCGCGCGACGGGGCAATTCTCCGCGCGTGGCAGTTTTCATGACGAGCGTCGGATGATCATCGATCGGCGTCCGCCCGCGCGCGGAGCGGGACGGCGCGTGCTGTTCCTCATGCGTCTCGCTGCATCGGCGGCGGCGCTCTTATTTCCCGAGGCGGCTTTCCCGCAGGCGGCTCCTGGCTTCAATCTCTGCGTGCAGCCGGGGTCGCCCCCCTGCGTCTTCATGTCCGGCCAGCCGGCCGAAGCCTGCGGGGCAGAGGTCCAGGCCTATATCGCCTCGGTGTTCCATTATCGCGAATGTCTCGCCAAGGAGAGCGAGCGCGTGATTCGGGAATCCAACGACATTATCGACCATTGGCGATGCCGCGAGCGGGGCGAGCGGTGCCGCAAATGACGCGGCCCGTGGTCTATGACGTCACGCGACTCGTCACGCGCGCGCTCAATCCGACGCCCAATGGGATAGATCGGGTCGATTTCGCGCTGGCGCGGCATTTTCTCGCCGCCGGCGACAGCGTTGCGCTGGCCACTGCGGCGCTGGGGCCGCGGCTCGCCTCCGCGAAAGAGGCGCTGCAGACGCTCACCGACATAGAGACCTATTGGAACGAGTTTCTCGATCCGCGCGAGGACGCGGTGTTCGAGCGGCTCGTCGCGGCGCTCGGCGAAGCGCCTTCCGGCCAGCTCGGTGCGGCGCGGATTCGGCGGCGCGGATGGGGCGTCGTCCCGGAAAACTGGCGCGCCATGCGCCGCTGGGCCTTTCGCCTTGGCCGGCCCCCCTCCGAAGCGCCGAGGGACGCCATCTATGTGAACGCCAGCCAGTTCCCGGTCGACAAGAATTGGCATTTGCGCTGGCTCGAGTCCCGGCCGGACGTGAAGCCCGTGTTCTTCGTGCATGATCTGCTGCCGCTCGAGGCGCCGGAGCTTTTTCGCCCGGCGGAGCGCGACAAGCATCGCGTCGCCATGGGCAATATCTCGCGGCTTGCGGCGGGCGTCGTCGTCGGCTCGCAGGCGGTCGGGCGCCGCGTCGCCGATTTCGCACGCGGCCAGGGCAGGGCCGATCTGCCGATCTGCCTCGCCGGACTGCCGGTCGCTCCCGCCTTCGAGACGAAGGCGGCCGTCGATTCGCGCCTCGCTGATAAGACTTATTTCGTGCTCTGCGGGACGATCGAGCCGCGCAAGAATCACATGCTGCTGCTCAATGTCTGGCGCGAGCTCGCCGAGCGCGACGGGGAGGCGACGCCCAAGCTCGTCCTCGTCGGCAAGCGCGGCTGGCACAATGAGAATGTGCTCGACATGCTGGAGCGCTGCACGGCGCTGCGGCCGCATGTGATCGAGGTCTCAGGCCTGTCGACGCCGGCGTTGCGGGCTCTGCTCGCCGGCGCGAGGGCCGCGCTCGCGCCCTCTTTCGCGGAAGGATTCGGCCTGCCCATCGCCGAGGCCGCCGCTTGCGGCGCGCCGATCATCGCCTCTGACATAGAGACGTTTCGCGAGATCGCCGACGATACGCTCGATTATATCGATCCGCTCGACGGTCTCGGCTGGCGCGACGCCATTCTCGACTATAGCGCCCCCGATTCTCCGCGCCGCGCCGCGGCCTCGCGTCGAATCAAGGGATTCCCGCGCCGCGATGCGGCTTCTTTTTTCGAGACGATCGACGAATTCCTCCGCGCTTTGTGAGCGCCGCCGCTCCCGCGGCGCGGCGCGCCTTGCCGGAGCGGCGGCGGTTTCCTATTAAGGTCGAACAAAGGCCCACCAGCGAAAGAGAGGCGTCGATGACGGACCCTTCGAGCCCGCCGAAATGGAAGCGGGTCGTCGTCAAGCTCTCGGGCGAGGCGCTGATGGGCGACGCCCCGCACGGGCTGCATGCGCCGACATTGGAGCGCATCGCCAAGGATCTCGCCGCTTCCGCCGCGCTCGGCGCGCAGATCGCGGTCGTCGTCGGCGGCGGCAATTTCTTTCGCGGCATTCAAGGCGCCGACAAGGGCATAGAGCGCGCCCGCGCCGATTCGATCGGCATGCTGGCGACGGTGATGAACGGGCTCGCGCTCGAGCAGGCGATAGAGGCGCAGGGCCGCCAGGCGCGCGCGCTCTCGGCCGTGCCCATGCCCTCGCTCCTCGAATCCTATTCGCGGCGCGCGGCGCTGCATCATCTCGCCAAGGGCCGCGTCGTCATCGCCGCCGGCGGCACGGGCCTGCCTTTCTTCACCACCGACACCCCCGCCGTGGTGCGCGCCGCAGAGCTCTCGGCCGACGCCGTGCTGAAGGCGACTCAGGTCGATGGCGTCTACACCGCCGATCCCAAGCGCGACCCTTCGGCGCGGCGCTATGAGCAGCTGACCCATGACGAGGCCATCGCCAAAAACCTCGCCGTGATGGACACCGCCGCCTTCGCTCTTGCTCGCGAGAACAAGATTCCCATAATCGTCTTCTCCATCGCCGAGGCGGGCGCGATCCGCGCGGTGCTGGAAGGACGAGGGCGGGCCACCCATGTCGTTCCTTAGAGGACGACGCGCTCGGAATGCGGCCGGTGATTTCCGCCTCGGCGGATTATGTTCTATGAAACGCTCTGACCCCTGAGCCGGCGCGGCCCGCTCGTTCGAACCGACAGAACTTCACGAATAGGCAAAGTTTCCTATGGCTCAGACTTTCGATCTGCCCGAACTGAAACGCCGCATGCAGGGCGCGCTGGCGACCCTCAAGCACGAGCTCGGCGGGCTTCGCACCGGACGCGCTTCGGCGAGCCTGCTGGAGCCGATTCACGTCGAGGCCTATGGCCAGGCGACGCCGCTCAACCAAGTGGCGACGATCAGCGTGCCGGAATCGCGCATGCTGGCCGTGCAGGTGTGGGACAAGGGCCTCGTCGGCGCCGTCGACAAGGCGATTCGCGATTCGAATCTCGGCCTCTCGCCGACGATCGAGGGTCAGGTGCTGCGCATTCGCACGCCCGAGCTCAACGAGCAGCGCCGCAAGGAGCTGGTCAAGATCGCGCATAAATATGCCGAGGATGCGCGCGTCTCCGTCCGGCATGTGCGCCGCGACGGCCTCGACACATTGAAGAAGCTGCTGAAAGACCACGCTCTGCCCGAGGATGACGCCAAGCGTCACGAGGCCGAGGCGCAGAAGGCGACCGACGAGTCGGTGCGCGAGATCGACACCATTCTCGCGCAAAAAGAAAAAGAGATCATGCAAGTTTGATTTGTCTTTTCGATTTTCACGAGACGCCGGCCGGTCCGGTTCGAGCTCTCGAGTATGGCGCGGAACAAAAAAAATGGGAGACGGTGGAATATTGGAGCTGGGAGCGCCGGCCTTGGCGCCGAGATCCGCGCCGCGTCATGTCGCTTTGATCATGGACGGCAACGGTCGCTGGGCGGCCGCGCGAGGCCTGCCGCGATTCGAGGGTCACAGGCGTGGCGTCGACGCCCTGCGCAAGACAGTGCGCGCGGCGATCGAGCTCGGAGTGGATTATCTGACGGTCTATTCCTTTTCTGTGGAAAATTGGTCGCGTCCGCCCGAGGAGGTGCAGAGCCTGCTCGCGCTGCTGCATCGATTCATCCGCAATGATCTCGCCGAGCTGCAGGGCAATAATGTCCGCGTGAAGGTCATCGGCGCGCGCGAGGATCTCGCGGCCGAGATCGCCGCGCTCTTGCGCGAGGCCGAGCAGACGACCGCCGCCAACACCGGCCTCACCCTCGTCGTCGCCTTCAATTATGGCGCGCGGCAGGAGATCGCCGCGGCGGCGCGCGCGCTCGCCGAGGAGGTCGCCGCCGGTCGGCTGCGCCCGCAGGACGTAGACGCCGAGGCGATCGCCCGGCGCCTCGACACAGCGGACATGCCCGATCCGGACCTCATCATCCGCACCAGCGGCGAGCAGCGCCTGTCCAATTTCATGCTGTGGCAGGCCGCCTATGCGGAATTGCTGTTCGTGCCTGTCCATTGGCCGGACTTCAGCCGGGCGGATTTCGAGGCTGCGATCGACGAATATGCGCAGCGTGATCGGCGGTTCGGCGGCCTTGCGCCGGTCGATCGCAGAGCGAAGACCGCTTCATGAGCGAGCCTTCCGAGCCGCCCGCCGCCAAAGCCGGCGCGAAGGGCGGGCAATTCTCCGATCTCGGCCCCCGCATCGGCTCGGCGGCGGCGCTGATCGCGACCGCGGTTGTCGCGCTCTATGTCGGCGGCGACGCCTTCGCGCTGTTCTGGCTGCTCGCCGGCTTCGCCGTCTCCTGGGAGTGGCAGAGCATCGTCGGCGGCAAGATGGCGCTCGCGCGCTTCGCGCTCGGCGGCGCCTCGCTCGCCGGAGCGACGGCCTTCGCCGCCCATGGAGCCGGCCCGGCCGCGCTGGCCTCGCTCGTCTTCTTCTCGGCGATTCTCTCGATGCTGGCGGGGCCAGGGCGCAGGCTGTGGGCTCCGGCCGGGCTCCTCTACGCGGGCTCGCTGATCGTTTCCACCAATGTGCTGCGCCATTCTCCGGATTTCGGCGCCATCTCCATCGCCTGGCTGTTCGCCGTCGTCTGGGGCACCGATGTGATGGCCTATTTCGGCGGAAGGCTGATCGGCGGGCCGAAGCTGTGGCCGCGCGTCTCGCCCGGCAAGACCTGGTCGGGAACGCTGGTCGGCCTCGCCAGCGGCGCGCTCGCCGGAGTCGGCGTCGTCTATCTCAGCCGCTGGAGCGCGGCGGCGACCCTGCCGTTGTTTTTCGTCGGCATTGTCGCGGCGGCGCTGGCGCAGGCGGGGGATCTCTTCGAATCCTGGATCAAGCGCCGTTTCGGCGTGAAGGATTCGAGCCGGCTCATCCCCGGCCATGGCGGCGTGATGGATCGCGTCGACGGCTTCATCTTCGCCAGCGCCTTCGCGGCCATGCTCGGCGGTTTGCGCGGTCAGGAGTCCCTGGCCGCCGGCATTTTCATCTGGTAGGCGGCGTCACATGACGACAGGGACAGGATCGGAGCAGCTCGGGACACGGTCGCGCGGGCGGCCGCCGAAGCGAATCGCGCTGCTCGGCGCGACCGGGTCGATCGGGCGCTCCACCGTCGATCTGCTGATGCGCGACCCGGAAGGCTATTCCGTCGCGGCGATCGCCGGCGGGCGCGACCATGCCGCCCTGGCGCGGACCGCGCTGGCGTTGAAGGCCGAATTCGTCGCCATCCGCGACGAGGACGCCTATGCGGCGCTGAAAGAGGCGCTCTCCGGCACCAATATTCAGGTCGCCGCCGGACGCGAGGCCGTGATCGAGGCCGCGACGCGCGAGGCCGATCTCGTGGTCTCGGCCATCGTCGGCGCCGCCGGCGTCGAGCCGACCCATGCGGCGCTCACGCTCGGCCGCGTCGTCGCCCTCGCCAATAAGGAGTGCCTCGTTTGCGCCGGCGCGCCCTTCATGCGCACGGCGCATGACAAAAAGGCCAGGCTGCTGCCCATCGACAGCGAGCACAACGCCATTTTCCAGGCGCTCGGCGGCGAGGACGTCTCGCGAATCGAGAAAATGACCATCACCGCCTCCGGCGGCCCGTTCCGCACCTGGACCAGGGAAGCGATCGAGGCCGCGACGGTGGAGCAGGCGCTCAATCATCCCAATTGGGCGATGGGGCCGAAGAACACGATCGATTCGGCGAGCCTGATGAACAAAGGCCTCGAGCTGATCGAGGCGCATCATATTTTCGCCGTGCCGGCGGAAAAGCTCGACGTCATCGTGCATCCGCAATCCATCGTGCATGGGCTCGTCAGCTTTTCCGACGGCTCGGTCACGGCCGGGCTCGCCCGCCCGGACATGCGCGTGCCGATCGCTCATTGCCTCGCCTATCCCGAGCGAATCGAGACGCCTGCGCCGCGGCTCGATCTCGTCGCCCTCGGCGCGCTCACTTTCGAGAAGCCCGATCTCGGGCGTTTTCCGGCGCTCGCCCTCGCGCTCGACGCGCTGCGCGAGGGCGGGGGCCTGCCCACGGTGCTCAACGCCGCCAATGAGATCGCTGTCGAGGCGTTCCTTTCCGGCCGCATCGGCTTCTCCGGAATCGCCCGTGAGGTCGAGAAAGCTTTGGAGGCCGCGCTCAAGGACGGCACGGCGCGTGAGCCCTCCACCGTTGAGGACGCCCTCGATATTGACCATATTGTGAGAGAAAGATCGCGCGGCGCCTTGGCGATGAACCAGGCTTCGGGCATGTTAACGCTTCAGTAACCAAGAGGGCGAGGCCGCGTGGCGGACTCTTGGTGAGTAGCGTTTGCCAGGAGTATCGCTTTGCTGGACTTGCTCATGACGATCCTCATCTATGTCGTCCCCTTCGTCTTTGTGCTGACGATGGTGGTCTTCTTCCACGAGCTCGGCCATTTCCTCGTCGGCCGCTGGTGCGGGGTCAAGATCGACGCTTTCTCGATCGGCTTCGGGCCAGAGCTCTGGGCCTTCCACGATCGCTATGGCACGCGCTGGCGCGTGGCGGCGATTCCGCTCGGCGGCTATGTGAAGTTCCACGGCGACGCCAATGGCGCCAGCGTGCCCGATCCCGAGCGCATCGAAGCGATGCCGGAGGAGGAGCGCAAGGTCACTTTCTTCGGCCAGCCGGTGTGGAAACGCGCCGCGATCGTGGTGGCCGGGCCGCTCGCCAATTTCGTGCTGGCGATCGTCATCTTCACGCTTCTCTACGCCTCCTTCGGCCGCAATGTCCTGCTGCCCAAGGTCGCCGCCGTCCAGGCGGGCGGCGCCGCCGAGCAGGCCGGCTTCCAGAAGGGCGATCTCGTCCTCACCATAGACGGCGAGCCGATCGACAGTTTCGGCAAGATGCAGGAGATCGTCTCCGCCTCCACCGGCAAGCCGCTCAGCATCGTCGTCCGCCGCGCCGGCGAGGATGTGTCGCTGCAGGCGACCCCGCAATTGCGGGAGATCGAGACCGCGCTCGGCAAGACCAAGATCGGCATGATCGGCCTGCAGGCGAGCTCGGACCCCGCCGACCAGCGCGAGGAGCGCTTCGACGTCGGCCAGTCCTTCGTCCTCGCGGTCAATGAGACCTGGACGATCATCGGGCGGACCGCCTCCTATCTCGGCGGCCTCGTCGTCGGCCGCGAGGCGACCGACCAATTGTCCGGCCCGATCGGCATTGCGCAGGTCTCCGGCCAAATGGCCAAGGCGATCGACAAAGTGGGCGTCGGCCCGCTGTTCAATCTCATCGCGATCCTGTCGATCTCGATCGGCCTGCTCAATCTTGCGCCGGTGCCGCTCCTCGACGGCGGACATCTGCTCTTTTATCTGATCGAGGCCGCGCGCGGCCGCGCGCTCGCGGAACGTACGCAAGAATACGCGTTCCGAGTCGGGCTCGCCATGGTGTGCACCTTGATGGTGTTCTCCACCTATAATGACCTCGCCAGGTTGCTGCGCCGCTTCACCGGCGCAGGGGTCGACTGACCAGCTTCGTGTCTCGTCCTTTTCTCCCCACTGAAATTCGGGGCGAATTGGTCGAGACCGGCGGTTATGACCGCTTTTCGCCATCATTCTGGGGAGGATCGCTCATGGGACTCGCGGCCTGCGCCGCGGGTTCCCGACGTTAACGCGACGCTGACCATAAAAAGTGGCTTCGCGGCAACGGGCCGGGCAAAACGGGGAAACTCGTGGCGTTCGGCATTTGCAGTAAACGGTAAACCTTGTAGAAGGTGAACATCGGATCGGACGGCGTGCGGTAGCGTGCGTGCGTTGTCCCAGTTCGTGAGCCGCGCCGCTTTCGGCGGGCGACGGCGCGACGAGGACTTAGGATTGACAATGCGGTCCATCGAGGCTTTTCGGAATCGTTCCTATCTCTTGGCAGCCGTGGTATCGGCGGTCCTCGGCTTCTCTCTTCCTTCTTTTGCTCAGGATATCGTCGTCGTCGGCAACGCCCGCGGCGATTCCGACGTGATCCGCTCCTATTTCTCCGGCACCAGCCCGGAGGAGGTCGAGAAGGGGCTCGAAGCGCTGCGCAACAGCGGCCGCTTCGCCAATGTGAGCGCCACCCACGAGAAGGGACGCGTGGTCATCCACGTGTCGGAGACCAATCTCATCAATCGCGTCGTCTTCGAGGGCAACAGCAAGGTCAAGACCGACACGCTGACCTCGGAAGTGCGCACGCGCGCGCATGGCTCCTTCAATCAGACCGTCGTGCAGCAGGACATTGCGCGCCTGCTCGAGATCTACAAGCGCTCGGGCCGCGCCGCCGCCAAGATCACCTATCGCACCGTGCAGCTGCCCAATGGCCGCATCGATGTGGTGTTCACGGTGGAGGAGGGCGACAAGACCGGCGTCAAGGACATCAAATTCGTCGGCAACACCGTCTACTCGACCGGGCGGCTCGTCGATCTGATGGAAACGACGGAGATGAACTTCCTGTCGTTCATCAAGACGAGCGACGTCTACGACCCCGACCGCATCGCCTCCGACCTCGAATTGGTGCGCCGCTTCTATCTGAAGAATGGTTACGCCGACTTCCATGTCGTCAGCTCCGACGCCGTGTTCGATCCGGCCCAGGGCGGCTATGTCATCACGGTCGTCGTCGAGGAGGGGCCGCAGTATCGCGTCTCCAATGTCGACGTCGAATCGCATCTGCCCGATATCGATCCGGCTTCTCTGCAGCCCTATCTGCGTCTCTCGCCCGGCGACGTCTATAATGGCGACGCGGTGGAGAAGACGGTCGAATCGCTGACGCGCGAGATCGCCAAGAAGGGCTACGCCTTCTCGCAGGCGCGCCCGCGCGGCGAGCGCAATCCCGCCGCTCAGACGGTGGCGATCCGCTTCGTCGTCGACGAGGGTCCGCGCGTCTATATCGAGCGCATCAATATTCGCGGCAACACGCGCACGCGCGATTACGTCATTCGCCGCGAGTTCGAGATCGGCGAGGGCGACGCCTATAATCGCGTGCTGATCGATCGCGCCGAACGTCGTCTCAACGGCCTCGGCTTCTTCAAGAAGGTCCGCGTCACCAACGAGCCGGGCTCGGCTGCCGATCGCGTTGTCGTGAATGTGGACGTCGAGGATCAGGCGACCGGCAATTTCGGCGTGTCGGGCGGCTATTCGACGACGGAAGGCTTCATCGGCGAAGTTTCCGTGTCGGAGAGCAACTTCCTCGGCCGCGGCCAGGCGACGCGCCTCTCGGTGCAGGCCGGCCAGCGCGCCCGCGGCGTGTCCTTCAGCTTCACCGAGCCTTACTTCCTCGATCAGCGATTCTCGGCGGGCTTCGATCTCTTCGCAAAGAAGTCGGACGCCTATAATTACTCCTACTACAGCACGACCTCGATCGGCGGCACGCTGCGCTTCGGCATTCCGATCACCGACGAGGTCAGCCTTTCGCCGCGCTATTCGATCTACACCACGACCATCTCCATCCCCAACGACAGCAACCGGCCCTACAACGACTGTCAGGTGCCGCTGCCGGGCTATACGCCGGGATATGGGTATATCTACGCGCCGACGCAGGCCGATCTCAGCATTCTCTACAATTGTCAGTCCAATGGCGAGGCCTCGCTGGCCATCAAGGAATCGGTTGGAACACGTCTGACCTCGCTCGTCGGCTACACGCTGGCCTATAATTCGCTGGATAACTTCCGTAATCCGAAGAACGGCATCCACTCGCAGCTGTCGCAGGACATCGCCGGCCTCGGCGGGGACAGCCGCTACGTGCGCACGACGGGCGATCTGCGCTATTTCCACGAGATTCCTTTCGTGGACGATGTGGTCGGCATCGCGCGCGTGCAGGGCGGCAATATGTTCGCGCTCGGCGACTATAAGATGCGAGTGATGGACAATTTCAATCTCGGCCCGACGTTGGTGCGCGGCTTCGCGCCCGGCGGCCTCGGCCCGCGCGATATTTCCAATTGGACCAGCTCGCGCGGCAACTCGCTCGGCGGCAGCAATTATATCGGCGGCTCGCTCGAGGTGCAGTTCCCGATCTGGGGGCTGCCGAAGGACATCGGCCTGCGCGGCGCGCTGTTCGCCGACGCCGGCACGCTGTGGGGCTACAAAGGCCAGACCAACTTCAGCGATTCTTTGTATGGCGTCGCCAACCTGCCCTGCGTCTATCCCTACACTGCCCCCACCTATGGCCAGGGCTCTTGCATCACCGTCTCGGGTGACAAGGCGCAGATCCGCTCCTCGGTCGGCGCCTCGGCGCTGTGGCAGTCGCCGCTCGGGCCGATCCGCTTCGACTATGCGGTCGTGCTGTCCAAGGCCTATGGCGACATTACGCAGCGCTTCCGCTTCTCCGGCGGCACTAATTTCTAAACGCGTCGCGCTGGCGCGCGACCGACACAGCGACTAGAATTTGCGATCCCCGAGCGGCGAGACCCGCTGCTCGGGGATCGTTTTCGTCGAGGACGCCGGAATGGCCTCGGGCCGGCCGGCGTTCTCCTTGCGTTTTTCGTCCCGGCCGCGGCCGGGCGCGACGGGGAGGAGCGAGGCATGGGCGCCGCCGGGTTTTTCCGCCTCGACCGGCCGCTGACGCCGGCGGAGGTCGCCGAGATCGCGGGCGCGCGTCTTCACGAGGCCGGATCGGGCGTGCAGGAAATCATTGTCGGCGTCGCACCGCTCGATCTGGCGCGTCCGGGCGAGCTCGCCTTCTATGATCGCAGACGCTATGCGCTGGCGCTGCGCCTCTGCCGCGCCACGGCCTGCCTGCTGCGCGCGCGCGATCTCGACTCACTGCCGAGCGGCGTCATTCCGCTGGTGACGTCCGAGCCGCACAAAGCCATGGCGAGAGTCATGGCGCGGCTGTTTCCCGATGCGCTGCGGCCGCAGTCGCTATTCTCGGCGAGCGGCGTCTCGCCCGGCGCGATCATCCACCCGACGGCGCGGCTGGAGCCGGGCGTCTCGGTCGACCCCGGCGCCGTCATCGGCCCGCGCGCGGAGATCGGCTCGGGCAGCGTGATCGGCCCGCAGGCGGTGATCGGCCCGGATGTGCGCATCGGGCGCGACTGCTCCATCGGCGCCAATGTCAGCGTCATTTGCGCGCTCATCGGCGACCGCGTCATCCTTCATCCGGGGGCGCGGCTCGGCCAGGATGGCTTCGGCTTCGCGCTTTCGCCGGAGGGGCATGTGAAGGCGCCGCAGATCGGCCGCGTCATCGTGCAGGACGATGTGGAGATCGGCGCCAATACGACGATCGACCGGGGCGCGACGCGCGACACCATCATCGGGGAAGGGACGAAGATCGACAATCTGGTCCAGATCGGCCACAACGTGGTGATCGGCCGCGGCTGCGTCATCGTCGCGCAATCGGGACTTGCCGGCTCCTGCGAGCTCGGCGACTTCGTCGCCCTGGGCGGCCAATCGGCGATCGGCGGCCATATCACCATCGGCGAGGGCGCGCAGATCGCCGCCAAATCCGGCGTGACCCGCGACGTGCCGGCCGGCGCGCGCTGGAGCGGCGCGCCGGCGCGTCCCGTGCGGCGCCATTTGCGTGGCGAGCTTCTGCTCGATCGTCAATCCCGCCGCGAGGCGAGGTAAACCGGCGCCAGACGCCGGAGGAATGAGAGACGGGCCGGCGGGAGAGAGACGCCCGGACCCGGAGGGGAGAAAAGAAAATGAGTGAAGAAACAACGGCCGACGCGCCGGAAACCCTCGGCGTCCATCAGATTTTGGAGCTGCTGCCGCACCGTTATCCGTTTCTGCTCGTCGATCGCATCATCGATATTCGCGGCGACGAGAGCGGCGTCGGCCTGAAGAACGTCACTTTCAACGAGCCTCAGTTTCAGGGCCATTTCCCCGAGAATCCGGTGTTTCCGGGCGTGCTGATGGTGGAGGCCATGGCGCAGACGGCGGGCGCCATCGCTGCTCGCATGCAGCCGAAGGGCTCGACTCGCAAGGTCTTCTTCACGACGATCGACAAAGCGAAATTTCGCCGTCCGGTGACGCCCGGCGACCGTCTCGAGTTCCATGTCGTCAAAAAGGCCCGCAAGCGCAACATTTATTGGTACGCCTGCCGGGCGCTGGTGGATGGCGCGCTGGTCTGCGAGGCGGAGCTGAGCGTGATGATCGGCGCCTGAGCGCCGCCGCATCGCCCGGATGGGCCTCATGACATCGAGCGCGCGCATCCATCCTTCCGCTGTCGTCGAGGCCGGCGCGCGCCTCGGCGAGGGCGTCGTCATCGGGCCATTCTGCCATATCGGCGGCGAGGTCGAGCTCGGCGCCGGGGCGCGCCTCCTCTCGCATGTGGTTTTGGCTGGGCGCACGCGCATCGGCCCGGATGCGGAAATCCACCCTTTCGCCGCGCTCGGCGCCGCCGCGCAGGATTTGAAATCCCGCGGCCTGCCGGGGGCGCTCGTCATCGGCCGCGGCTGCCTCGCGCGCGAGGGCGTCACCATCAACGCCGGAACGCCAGCGGGCGGCGGCGAGACGCGCATCGGCGACGATTGCGCCTTTCTCGCCTATTCCCATGTCGGCCATGATTGCGCGATCGGCGATGGCGTCGCGCTCTCCAATAATGTGCTGCTCGGCGGCCATGTCCGCATCGGCGATCATGCGGCGATCGGCGGCGCGACGGTCGTGCATCAGCGCGTGCGCATCGGAGCGCATAGTTTTGTCGCCGGCCTCTCGGGCCTCGAGGGCGATCTCATTCCCTATGGTCTCGCGGGCGGCAATCGCGCGCATTTGTTCGGCCTCAATCTCGTCGGCCTGCGCCGGCGCGGTTTTTCCGACGCCCGCCTCGCCATATTGCGCGAGGCATTTCGCTGTTTGTTCCCGCAGGAGACGGGCGCGGAGGTGCTGGCCGCGCGCGTCGAAACCGTCGCTCGGGATTTCGCCGGCGCCGAGGATGTGGAGGCGCTGATCGCCTTTTTGCGGGCCGAGCGGGAGCGGCCGCTCTGCGCGCCGCGCCCGGCGCGGGGCTAGGGCGGTGGCAAGGCCGGGCCATGTGTTTCTCATTGCCGGGGAAGCCTCCGGCGATCTCCTCGGCGCGCTGCTGATGCGCGCGCTGCGCGCCCAGCAGCCGGACATTCGCTTTTCCGGCGTCGGCGGCGAGGCGATGGCGCGCGAAGGGCTCGCGAGCCTGTTCCCGCTCGGCGATATCGCCGTCATGGGCCTGGTTCCTGTGCTGCGCCTCCTGCCCAGGCTGCTCGAGCGCATAGAGCGAACAGCGCGCGCGGTCGTGGAGGCGCAGCCCGATTGCCTCGTGCTCATCGATGCGCCGGACTTCACTCATCGCGTCGCGCGGCGGGTGCGGCGCGCGCGGCCCGAGCTGCCGATCCTCGATTATGTGAGCCCGACCGTCTGGGCCTGGCGGCCGGGACGGGCGAGGGCCATGCGCGCCTATGTCGATGAGGTGCTCGCTGTGCTGCCTTTCGAGCCGGCGGCGCATCGGCGGCTCGGCGGCCCGGCCTGCGTCCATGTCGGCCATCCGCTGCTCGATTGCCTCGAGGCGTTCACGCCATCCGCCGCCGAGCTGGCGGCGCGCGAGGGGGAGAGGCCCCTGCTGCTGGTCCTGCCGGGCTCGCGCCGCGCCGAGGTCGCGCGGCTCATGCCGGCTTTCGGCGAAACATTGGCGATGCTCGCCGCGCGTTGTGGGCCGCTGGACGTCGGCCTGCCCGTCGTGCCGCATGTCGCGGAAGAAATCGAAGCGCGCCTCGCCGGCTGGCCGCTGCGGCCGCGGCTCCTTTCGCAGGAGGAGAAGCCGGCGGCTTTCCGCCGGGCGCGCGCGGCGCTGGTCGCCTCGGGCGCGGCGACCTTGGAGCTGGCGCTCGCCGGCGTTCCCATGGTCGTCGCCTATAAGGTCGCGCCGATCGAATGGCCGCTGCGCGTGCTCATCAGCGTCGACAGCATCGTGCTGCCCAATCTGGTGCTCGGCGAGCGGCTCATTCCCGAATTTCTGCAGCAAGGCGCGGAGCCCATGGCGCTCGCGGCGGCGCTGGAGCCGCTTCTGCGCGGCGGCGCCGAGCGCGCGGCGCAATCGAGCGGTCTTGCACGCGTGCGCGAGCGTATGCTGGCGGATGGGCGCAGCCCGAGCGCGCGCGCCGCTGAGCGCGTGCTCGCATGGATGGACGGACGGGCGCACGGCTGAGCGGCGCAAATAAAATAGGGGAGGCCGCGCTTCCGGACGCGTGACCTCCCCGCAATATGTAAAACGTATCGACCAGCAACAACGCTCGAGCATTAGCTCCGCTCCGCCGCCGCTGCATCCCCCATTTGGGATAGATCGCGCAAAGTTCGCGAGTAGAGCCTCGTCGTAACCGTCTCGTCCTGCTCTTTCGGGAGCGAATAACGCCGTCTCGAGCTATTCCTGACGCTTGCCGCCGCTGTCGGCCAGCTCATTGGAAAAATACTCTCCCGTCGACGTGAACAAATGACAGGCGCTCTCGTCGAGACGGAAAGTGAAAGCGACGCAGGCGTCTTCTTCGCGGCAGGCGGCCTCGCAGGCCTCCGGACCTTCGACGGACGCCGTCTTATAGCCGGCGCCGGGGAAGGCCTTGGAGGGGTAGCGCTCCATGGCGAGCGCGCCGGAGGGCGCGCGTGGGAGGCGCATATCCTCGCGTAAGCCGCTGGTCATGCGCGGATTGAGCGTGAAAGCGACGGCCGCGGATTTGAGGCGGCAGATGCGATTCCAGCGATCGAAGGAATAGGCCCGGCAATCGGCGCGGCCGCGGCAGGCGGCGACGCAGGCGGGCTGATCGAGCTTGCGCAAAGTGGCGAGCGTCGGCCCCACGAGGTCGCGATTGTCGAAGCCGCGAAAAGCGGCGGGCTTTTGCAGGCCGATGACGGCGGACGGAAGCCGCTCGGGCTCCTCCTCCGGCGTGAGCGCTGCGGCTTCCGAGACTTCGGCTTGCGGCGCATTTTGCGGCAAAGCGGCGATCGGCTCTTTCGCCGGCGGCTCGGACGGCGCTCGCACGACAGGCGCCGGGCTGCTCGGCGCTAGAGAACCATCCGAGCCGGCTGGATCGGATGGTTCTCTCGCATTCTTTCGTTGGAGCGAACTCTGATCGATCGAACGATTCCGTTCGATCGGAAAGCGCTCGACCGCGTCGATCTTGGCGCGCGCGAGCTCAGGATCGGCGGCGATCGCGCGCGCGATCACATAGGACTTGTCCTCGCGCAGCAGCGCCGCGAGCGCCTCCTCGCGCGCCCGGCTCGCCGCGAGGTCGCCGAGCGCCGCGCGGGCGCGCATTTCCAGCTCGCTCGCGGAGGCGTCCAGATGCGCGAGCGCCGCGCGCAGCTCGGGCGGCGTCGCCGCCGATCGCCGCGCCCATTGCGCCGCGCCGATGATGGCGGCGAAAAGGACGAGCGCTGTGACGAGAAGGGCGCGCCCGCGGCGGCGTGGCGCCGGAGGCGCGGCGGCGAGAGCGGCCGCCGTCTCCGCCGCCCTTTGCGCGGCGCGTCGTTGAGCCTCGGCGAGGCGCTGCTCCAATTCCTGGATATGGCGGGCGCCTTCGTCGAGGCGCTGCTCCAGCTCCTGCGATCGCGCATCGGCTTCGGAGCTTTCGCTCGGCGGGCTCGGCGGCTCCAGCCGCCGCGCGCCGCGCTCCAGCCAGATCTCGAACAGTGTGGAGAGGTTCGGCTTGGGCGTGGAAATTCCGCGCCTCTCGCGATCGAGCCAGGCGTCGAAATCGCGGGCGAAAGCGGCGAGCACATTGTCGATCGTCGTCTGCTCACGCGCGGCGCGCTGCTCGTAATGCCGGCGCGCGTCGCGCAGCATCGTCGCGCATTCCTCGTGATATTGCGCCTCGACCTCGTCCCATGAACGTCGCGCGTCGGGGGCGCTCGCCTCGCGCCGCGCCAAATCGTTCACAGCCCCCATCGTCGTCTCCCGCTTCGTGCTCTCGGCCGCTGCGCGGTCGTTCGATCACGTTCGGTTTCTAATACGGATTTGCAGCGCTCGTCCAAATCATGCGCCGTCGTCGCGGCGGCGACGACGGAGTTCACGGCCGGTCCCTTGGGACACGGGGGATTTTGCCGCGCGCGGGGCGGGGGCGTTTCGCTCATGACGAATGATCCGATCATGGCGAATCGCGCAAGATGCGATTCTGCGATTCGCCGGGGCTGAAATCGATGATTGAAACGCAGTGACCAAAAGCACGCGCAGGGCGAAAAATGATTGCGTGAATCGAGAGGCGAACGTCGCCATTGGCGGCGACGAACATGTCAATTTCGAGTCGCGCGCTCGTTCCCGTGCAACTTACGGAAAAGCCGGCGCCGGCAGCTCGATGATCACGCGCGCAGGACGGCGCGGCCGGAGCGAATGGCGGAGACGATGCGAACGACGATCTCCGAGCCCGCGCGGCTGCGCGCATCGAATTCCGTCGCCGCCTCCGGGGTCAATATGTCGAGATAGGACTCGGCGACGCGCAGCTTCTCGCTCATCGTGGGATCGACATAGCCGAGCGCGAAAGAGAGCGCGGGCGTGCGACCGGCGACGACGGTCGCATGATCGTCGGTGACGAGATGGCTCGCATAGAGCGAGCCGCCGATCTCGCAGCGGCCGGCGCTCGAGCTGTTGAAGACCGCGCCTTCCACGCGCAGATCGCCGCGCACCACCACCTCGGCGCCGCCGAGCGTGACCGTGCGCGCTCTGAGATTGCCGCGCGCCAGCACGAAGGCCGCCGAGCCGTCGAAGGAATTATCCATGAGATCGCCGTCGATCGTCATATCGCCATCGACGACGAGCCCCGCGATCTTGTCGCACCACATCCATTGATAGAGCTCTATGTCGCCGACATAGGCGAAATCGCCCGCGCAATAGGCGATGCGGAAAGAGGAGAGATCGAAGAGGCCGAGGCTGATCTCGCGATCGAAGCGCAGCTTCTGGCGCGCCTCCTCGAAAGAGAGCAATTCATAGGACCCCGTCTCGATCATTTCCGCCTCCTCGTTTGGTGAGGAGACAATGGCGGGAGCGGAGCCGGAAAGCTGTGCGTGAGCGCACAAGACGTTTCGGCCTTCGCATCCTGGACGCGAAGGCCGCGGAGTAGATGATATCAGCGCTTGGACATGGGCAGATAGTCGCGCTGCTTCTCGCCCGTGTAGAGCTGGCGCGGACGGCCGATCTTGGAGCCCGGATCCTCGATCATCTCTTTCCACTGCGCGATCCAGCCGACCGTGCGCGCCACCGCGAAGAGCACGGTGAACATTGTGGTCGGCAGGCCCATCGCCTTCAGCGTGATGCCGGAATAGAAGTCGATGTTCGGATAGAGCTTCTTCTCGATGAAATATTCGTCGTGCAGAGCGATGCGCTCCAGCTCGATCGCCACATCGAGCAGATCGTCCTTCACGCCGAGCTCGGCCAGCACCTCGCGCGTCGTGCGCTGCATGATCTTGGCGCGCGGATCGTAGTTCTTGTAGACGCGATGGCCGAAACCCATCAGGCGGAACGGGTCGTTCTTGTCCTTCGCCTTGGCGATATAGATCGGAATGCGGTCCGGCGTGCCGATCTCGGCGAGCATCTTCAGCACCGCCTCGTTGGCGCCGCCATGCGCCGGACCCCACAGCGAGGCGATGCCGGCCGCGACGCAAGCGAAAGGATTGGCGCCGGACGAGCCGGCGAGACGCACGGTGGAGGTGGAGGCGTTCTGCTCGTGATCGGCATGCAGCATGAAGAAGCGGTCGAGCGCCCGCGACATCACCGGATTGACCTTATATTCCTCGCAAGGAACGGCGAAGCACATGCGCAGGAAGTTCGACGTATAGTCGAGGTCGTTCTTCGGATAGACGAAGGGCTGGCCGATTGAATATTTATAGGCCATGGCCGCGAGCGTCGGCAGCTTCGCGATCATGCGCGTCGAGGCGACCATGCGCTCGACCGGATCGGCGATATTGGTCGAGTCGTGATAGAAGGCCGAGAGCGCGCCCACCGACGCCACCATCACCGCCATTGGATGCGCGTCGCGGCGGAAGCCCTGGAAGAAGCGCGCCATCTGCTCATGCACCATTGTGTGGCGCGTGATGCGATAGTCGAAATCGGCCTTTTGCGTCGCCGTCGGCAGCTCGCCATAGAGCAGCAGATAGCAGGTCTCGAGAAAGTCTCCGTGCTCGGCGAGCTGGTCGATCGGATAGCCGCGATAGAGGAGAACGCCCTCATCGCCGTCGATATAAGTAATCTTCGACTCGCAGCTCGCCGTGGAGGTGAAGCCCGGGTCATAGGTGAACATGCCCGTATCGCCGTAGAGCTTGCGAATATCGGCGACGCTGGGGCCGATCGTTCCCTCCATGATCGGCAGGCTCACGGTTTTCTCGCCGGTGTGAAAGGACGCTTCTTTTTTCGTCATGGCCCCACCTTCTCGCGTTATCCGTGTAATTTCGCGGCGCTTCGGCGAAGCGCCGCAGCATTTTTTACGCCACGCCCGAGCCGCGCTTTCCCCCGCGGCTCGACCTCGCCAGCGAAAACGTCCGAGCGCGGGCGCTCCTGCGCCCATGGGCCGCCGCGCCCGCTCGATCAAACGTAAATCGCTTTAAATTCAAACCCTCCTGCGAATGGGCGGCGGAATTGCGTCGGTCGCCGCGCCGTTGCGGCGCATGCGCAGCGGGCGGGGAGAGGCAATGCGGCGCATATGGTCGAGCAGAGGAGCTCTTGTGCGTTGCACAAACTATAGCATCCCGCGCCTGCGGTTCAAGCGAGTTACGCCGCCTGGTCGCGCAGTCGGCCGAGGCTCTCCTCCTTGCCGAGGATGGCCAGCACGTCGAAAATGCCGGGCGAGGTGGTGCGCCCGGTGAGCGCGGCGCGAAGCGGCTGCGCCAGATTGCCTAGCTTGACGCCCTGCGCCGCGGCCGTCTCGCGCACGATATTCTCGGTCGCAGCGGCGCTCCATTCCTCCAGCGCGGCGAGCTTTTCCGTCAGCGCGGCGAGATGCGCCTTCGCCGCCGGCGACAGCAGCGCGGCGGCCTTGGCGTCCAGTGTCAGCGGCCGCTCGGCGAAGAGGAAGCCCGAGCCGTCGACCAGCTCGTTGAGCGTCTTGGCGCGCGCCTTGAGGCCGGGCATGGCCGCGGCGAGCTGCGCCTTGCGCTTGTCGTCGAGCTTGGCGGCGAGCGCCGCGCCGCCCTCGAGATAGGGCAGCGTCGCGATCAGCGCCTCGAGCAGCTCGGAATCCTCGCTGCTGCGCAGATAATGGCCGTTCATATTCTCGAGCTTCACGAAATCGAAGCGCGCCGGCGAGCGATGAATGCTCTCGAGATCGAAAGCCTCGATCATCTCCGGCGTCGTGAAGAACTCGCGGTCGCCCTGGCTCCAGCCGAGGCGCAGGAGATAGTTCCGCAGCGCCGTCGGCAGATAGCCCATGCCGCGATAGGCGTCGACGCCGAGCGCGCCATGGCGCTTCGACAGCTTGGCGCCGTCCGGCCCGTGAATGAGCGGAATATGGGCGAGCTTGGGCGTCTCCCAGCCGAGCGCCTCATAGATGTGCTTTTGCCGCGCGGCGTTGGTGAGGTGATCGTCGCCGCGGATGATCTGCGTGACGCCCATATCGTGATCGTCGACGACGACGGCGAGCATATAGGTCGGCGCGCCATCGGAGCGCAGCAGCACGAAATCGTCGATATCCTTGTTCGGAAACACGACGCGGCCCTGCACGGCGTCCTCGATCACCGTCTCGCCGTCCTGCGGAGTCTTCAGCCGAATGACCGGCGCGACGCCCGCCGGCGCCTCGGACGGATCACGATCACGCCAGCGTCCGTCATAGCGCGGCGGACGACCCTCGGCGCGCGCCCTCTCGCGCATCTCCTCCAGCTCCTGCGCGCTGGCGTAGCAGCGATAGGCCTTGCCCTTGGCGAGCAGCTCCTCGGCGATCTCGCGATGGCGCGGCGCGCGCGCGAATTGATAGGTGACGTCGCCGTCCCAATCGAGGCCCAGCCAGCGCATGCCGTCGAGAATGGCGTCTATGGCGCCCTGGGTGGAGCGCTCGCGGTCGGTGTCTTCAATGCGCAGCAGGAAGCGCCCGCCGTGACGCTTGGCGTAGAGCCAATTGAACAGCGCCGTGCGCGCGCCGCCGATATGGAGGAAGCCGGTGGGAGAGGGGGCGAAGCGCGTGACGACCTGAGACATGAGCGCGGCTGACGATTCCTGAGAATTTAGAGTGGAGGCCCGTCTAGCACGGTGTGGGCCAGGGGGGAACTGCGGGGGGACGGAGGCTCCCTGGCCTCGGCGTCCGACTGATGGCGCAATGGGCTCGCAAGATGGCGATGTCGATTTTTATCTTCGGCTATATCAAATATTTGAGAGCGCCTTCACCTGTCGGCGACCTTCAATGCTCCTTGCAACTCTTCCGCCCGCGCCCCACATCTCGCGCCGCATGATCCGCGGCTGCGCCGAAGGCGCGGCGCCGCATGCTCCCGGCGGAATGCGCCTGGGAGAAAAGGCTTTGAACCGCGCATTCCGCTCAACCATGAGCAAATGAGATGTTTCCCCTCGATTATCCTCTGACGCCGTTCTGGCAGACGAGCCTTCTCGTCGCCGGAGCGGTCGGATTTCTGCTGCTTCTCGCGCTCGTCGGCGGCGCCGTTCGCTATATTCCGAACGATCGGCTCGGCGTTTTGGAGAAGCTGTGGAGCTTTCGCGGCTCGGTCAGCGAAGGCTTCATCGCGCTCAAAGGCGAGGCGGGCTTTCAGCCCGATGCGTTGCGCGGCGGCTTTCATTTCTTCGTGCCCTTCCAATATCGCGTGCATCGCGTGCCGCTGGTCTCCATTCCGCAGGGACAGATCGGCTATGTCTATGCGCGCGACGGCGCCGCGCTCGCGCCGGAGCAGACGCTTGCGTCGAATGAAAAAGCCTCCGATTTCGAGGATGTGCGCGGCTTTCTCGTGCAGGGCGGGCAGAAGGGGCCGCAGCGCAAGATTTTGCGCGAGGGCGTCTACGCCATCAATCTCGCGCAATTCGTCGTGCTGACGGCGGCGCGCAATTACGCGGTGGCGCTGTCGCCCAATGACAATGAGCTGTTCGCGCGCACGGCGGCGATCATCGGCGCGCGCCACGGCTTCGAGCCTATCGTCATCAAGGACGAGCAGGACGTGCTCGGCGTCGTCACCGTGCATGACGGTCCGGCGCTGCGCGAGGGCGAGATCATCGCGCCTTCCGTCGGCGGCGAGGCCTCCGATCCGTGCTTTCACAATAATTTCCAGAATCCTGAAGCCTTTTTGCGCGCCGGCGGCTTTCGCGGGCGTCAGCATCAGGTGCTCGTCGACGGCAGCTATTACGTCAATCGCCTGTTCGCGACGGTGGAACTGGTTTCGAAGACGATCGTCGACGTCGGCACGGTCGGCGTCGTCGTGTCCTATACGGGCGCGAGCGGCGTCGATATTTCGGGCGACGATTATCGCCATGGCGAATTGGTCGCGCCAGGCTGTCGTGGCGTGTGGAGCAAGCCGCTGCTGCCCGGCAAATACGCCTTCAACACTTACGCCGGAAAAGTCATCGCCGTGCCGACGACGAATTTCGTCCTGAAATGGACGGCCGAATCGACCGGCCCGCATCGTCTCGACGAAAATCTCTCGGAGATCGCGCTCATCACCAAGGACGCTTTCGAGCCTTTGATGCCGCTCTCCGTCGTCGTCCATATCGACTATATGAAAGCGCCGCTGGTGGTGCAGCGCTTCGGCGACGTCAAGCGGCTCGTCGAGCAGACGCTCGATCCGATGGTCTCGGCCTATTTCAAAAATATAGGCCAGACCAAGACGCTCATCCAATTGCTGCAGGAGCGCAGCGACATTCAGAGCCGCTCCAGCGAGGAGATGCGCGCCAAATTCGCCGCCTATAGTCTCGATCTGCAGGAGGTGCTGATCGGCACGCCGCGCGCCGACAAGGAGCGCGGATCGTCGGCGATCGAGTCGATATTGGCGCAGCTGCGCGAGCGGCAGATCGCGGTCGAGAAGGTGGAGACCTATCGGCTGCAGGAGGCCGCCGCGGCGCAGGAGCGCAGCCTGCGCGAGAAGCAGGCGCTCGCCGAGCAGCAGGCCAATATCACGGCGTCGTCGCTCGCCATTCAATTGCGCGAGAACGAAGGCAAGGCGCGCCTCGCGCAGACGCGGCAGGAGGCGGAGACGATCCAGGTGACGGCGAAAGCCAACGCCGAGCGCGCCCGCGTCGAAGGGCAGGGCGAGGCGGATCGCATTCGCGCCATCGGCTTTGCCGACGCCGAGAAGATCAAGGCCGTCGGCCTCGCCCAAGCGGAGGCGACGGAAAAGCAGGTCGCCGCCTATGGCGGGCCAGAGTATCAGCTCAACTCGACCGTGCTGCTGCGCTTCGCCGAGGCGATCGAGAATGGCAAGCTGCCGCTCGTTCCCGGCATTGTCGTCGGCGGCGGCGACGGCCGGGCCAATGGCGGCGGGCTCGTCGAAATGCTGCTCGCCATGCTGGTCGCCGAGAAGGGAGAGGCGCGAAAGGGGCTTCCCCCGGCGTAACATCGGGGAATGCGCTCGCGTATAGACCGTGAGCGGGCGGCGGCCGTGGCGTCGCCGCCCGTTTCTCCCGGGCCTTCGCGGACCCTGAACAACAGAGGATTTCACCCATGAAACTGCGCTTCGCCGCCGCGTTTTGTTCCGTCGCGCTTCTCGCCACGCCGCTTTTCGCCGCCGAGAAGCACGCTTTCACGCCGCAAGGCTTCGAGGCGGCGCAAACGGCCGGCAAGCCGATCCTCGTCGAGATTCACGCGCCCTGGTGTCCCACCTGCAAGGCGCAGCAGCCGATCCTCGAGAAGCTCGGCAAAGATCCCAAATTCGGAACGCTGCAGGTGTTCGAGGTCGATTTCGACAGCCAGAAGGACGCGCTGCGCAGCTTCCGCGCGACGACGCAGAGCACGCTCATCGTCTTCAAGGGGAAGAGCGAGACCGGCCGCTCGGTCGGCGACACCAGCGCCTCTTCGATTGGAGCGCTGCTCGACAAGGCGCTGTGATGACGGTCGATCTCGCGGGAGCGAGCCTCGCCTTTCTGGCGGGGCTGTTTTCCACGCTCTCGCCCTGCGTGCTGCCGCTGCTGCCGATCATTCTCGGCGCCGCGGCCTCCGAGCACAAGCTCGGGCCGGCGGCGCTGGCGCTCGGCGTCGCCTCCTCATTCGTCGCCATCGGCCTGTTTCTCGCGCTCATCGGCTTCGGGGCGGGGATAGACGGCGATAGTCTGCGCTTCGGCGCGGCGCTGCTGATGGTGGCGCTGGGCGTGCTGCTGGCGGCGCCGGCGCTGCAAGTCAGGATCGCCGCCGCCGGCGGGCCGCTCGCCGATTGGATCGAGCGGCGCTTCTCCGGCTTCTCGACCCATGGGCTGCGCGGCCAATTGGCGCTCGGCCTGCTGCTCGGCGCGGTGTGGAGCCCCTGCGCCGGGCCGACTCTGGGCGCCGCCTCGCTGCTCGCGGCGCAGGGCCAAAACCTCGGCCAGGTCGGGCTGGTGATGGCGTTCTTCGGGCTCGGCGCCGGCCTGCCTCTGGTCGCGCTCGGCTCCGTCTCGCGGGGGCTGACCATGCGGTTGCGGAATTCGCTGCTCGTCGGCGGCAAATGGGGCAAGGGCGCGCTCGGCGCAACGCTCGCCTCCATCGGCCTCATGATCGCCACCGGGCTCGACAAGCCGCTGGAGGCGGCCCTCGTCGCCGCCTCGCCGGAATGGCTGACCGGCCTGACGACGCGTTTTTGATCGTCGCGGCGCTCGCGCGCTCGGTGGTTTCGGATATAGCATGAGCTGGACCTTGCTCGAGCTGCGATATCCGGGGCCTTTGGTGAGTTGGAGCGCGAAAGCCGTCGCCGGCGCGGCCGATCGGGCGAGAGGCGTCATACGCCCCGCCTTTTCGGCCGCTTTCGCGTCGCTCGCCGACGCCGCCCGCGCTGCGCTGGAAGAAGAGATCGCGCTGCGGCGGCCATTTCTGTGGCTGCCGGTGGCGTCCGGCGCCGGCGTCCTGCTCTATTTCGTGGCCGATCGCGAGCCCTCGCTCGCCTTCTCTGCGGCGGGCCTCGCCATTCTGGCGGCGCTCGCCGTCCTTCTGCGCGCGCATAGGGCGGGCGCTCTGCTTCTGCTGCTCGTCTGCCTCTCGGGCGGCTTCTTCGCCGCCGTCTGGCGCGCCGCGCGCGTCGATGCGCCCATCGTCTCACGCGCCGGCGTCGGCTTTCTCACCGGCTTCGTCGAGGAGCTGGACCCGCGCCCCAATGGCGCGCGCTTCATTCTGCGCCTCGCCAGCGCGGAAGGATTGCCCAATGACGTCGCGCCGTTTCGCGTGCGGCTGACCACGCGGGGCGAGACGAAATTTTCGGCCGGCGATTTCATCGCGCTGAAGGCGCGCGTGCTGCCGCCGGCCCACGCCGCTCTGCCGGGCGGCTATGATTTCTCGCGCGACGCTTATTTCGCCGGGCTGGGCGGCGTCGGCAATGCGCTCGGCCGCATCGACATCATGCCGGCGCCCGATCCCGCGCCAATGTCGCTGCGCTTCTTCGCCGCCGTCGATCGGCTGCGCAATGCGCTCGCGGCGCGGGTCTATCGCGCGCTCGGCGGCGACACCGGCGCCATCGCCGCCGCAATGGTGACGGGCAAGCGCGATTTTCTGAGCGAGGAGGCGAAAGAGCTGATCCGCCGCGCCGGCATATTCCACATCATCACAATATCCGGCGTGCAGATGACATTGGTCGCCGGCATTTTTTTCGTCGGGCTGCGGCGGCTGCTGGCGCTCTCGCGCACGCTGGCGCTGAATTATCCCATAAAGAAATGGGCGGCCGGCGTCGCCATCATCGGCGCCGTTCTCTACGACATAGGGACGGGCTCGCGCGTCGGCACGGAGCGCGCGCTCATCATGACGACGATTATGCTGATCGCCGTGCTCTTCGATCGGCCGTCGCTGTCCATGCGCAATCTGGCGCTGGCAGTTTTCTTCATCGTCGCCTTCCAGCCGGAGGCGCTGCTCGGAGCGAGCTTTCAGCTCGAAGGCGAGGCATATAGTTATAACATAATCAATGAGTTATAACGGTCGAGGCGCTGGCTTTTGTAACATTGGAACGCGCGCTTCCTTGGTCCGCCCACATCGACTTATAAGACTTATGCACATGCGGTAAGCACAAAGCGGGCCGTAGGAGACCTTACAGCTTCACCGCGAGAAGAATCATGCTAGCGTCTCTGCGTCGGCGTGATTCGTCCGATTCCTTTCGTCGCTCCCCCTTCGAAGACAGCTTGGGGGCGTTTCGGCGCTCCCCTGGAGCGGCAGGGCTCTTCCCCTGCATTCGAAACGAAAGGAAATCGGATGCATTACCCGATAGAGCAAACCGTCGCGGTGCGCGCGTATGAGCGCTTTCGCTTCGGAAAATGGGAGTCCGTATGCTCCCACCGCCGTCGCCTCCCTCACCGTTGAGGTGGGCAGACGACGGACGAAGGGTTCCGCGTTTTGGTCGGGCCTGACCGAGACGCGATGAGCTTTCGACACTCTTGGGGGCGGCTTCGGCCGCCCTCTTTTTTGTTCTTTTTTGAGTCGCTACGGATGTAGCGCTACAGGAACCCTGTTTCAAAGGCGTGCTACGTGCAACCAAAAAATTTGGATTCGGGGTATAAATTTTAACCAGCTCGACACGCTTTTTTAACCGGCCTCAATTCGCGTTCGGATTTTCGACAATTCGAGTTCATTTTCGTAGCACGAAAGGAAGCTATAGGAAAATCGACAATTAAATATTGCATATATTCCTATCAGTGCTAAAATATTTGCACATTGTAGGAATATATCCAATTCATGTCGCGTAGACGTAGAAATTTCAAACGGTTCCATTCTCCCGTCGTCGAGGAAAAAGCGCTTACGCTGGAAACCTTCCCGACCGAGCTTCTTTTCGCTCCGACCCTTTCCGGCCCGAGCGTCGGGCCGCACAACGCCTTTTCCGTTCCCGCTGTCGCCTCGGCTATCCAACTTATTTCGAGCGCGATCGGAACGCTTCCCTTCAGCCTCTTTCGCCATACCGACGCGGGCGGCAAAGAGCCCGCGACCGATCATCCCGCTTTCGATCTAGTCGCCGATTCGCCGAACGATTGGACGGCTTCAAGCGACCTTCGCGCCCAACTCGCGCAAGACGCGATGTTGCACGGCAACGCCTTCGCATACACGAACAAGATTGACGGTCGCGTCGTCGAGATCATCCGGCCCGTTCCCGGCTCGGTCACGATGCTTATTAATTATGCGACTGGCGAGCCGAGCTATCGGATTAATCCCGTCGCAGGGCAGGGGAACCTAGACGGCTCGGCCGAGGCCGTTGGCGACGCAGGCGAGCCCCGCGTCCTTCCTTACGACGAAGTGATTCATGTTCGCTCGCCGCTCTCCCTCAACGGCGATACCGGCATAGCGCCTATTCAGCATGGCCGCGAAGCCATCGCCCTGGCGCTTACCCTCGAACAGCACGCGGCGCGCCTCTTTGCTAATGGCGCTCGGCCCGCTTCTGCGTTGGAGTTGCCCGCTAAACTCAATGACGCGGCCGTCGCCCGTATAGGGGCGAGCATTAATAGCGCTCATTCTGGCATGAATTCCGGCAGGACCATGATTCTGGAATCGGGCGCGAAATTCGTCCAGCTTGCCCTCTCTTCGGTCGATGCGCAGTTTGCAGAGCTTCGCCTGCAACAGCTTCACGAAATCGCGAGAATCTTCAGAGTCCCGCCGCAGATGCTCGCCGAGTATGGCCGCGCGACCTTCGCTAATAGCGAAGAGATGGCGCGCCAGTTTTTGACTTTCTGTCTTCTCCCGTGGTTGCGGAAATTCGAGACGGCTTACCGGCGCGTCCTGTTGTCGCCTGAAGAGCGCCGAACCTACAGCATCGAATTCGACACGTCCGACCTGTTGCGCGGCGACGTGAACGCTCGCGGCGAATTCATTTCGAAGCTCAGAGCCGGCGGCGTCATCACCGCAAACGAAGCTCGTCACATGGAACAGCTCCCGCGCCATGCTGACGGCGACAAATTAGAAAACCCCTACACGACCTCGGCAAAGGGACCGGCGAACAATGCGCCGGCGAATGCGTCATGACCACTACTCACAAAGCATTTCTCGGCGACCGCGAGCGCGAATTCCGTCTCTCGCCGAAGCTCGTCGAAGAGCTTCAGCGCATTACGGGTGTCGGTCTCGGCGCACTCGTCTCGCGCATCATGAACCGCACGTTCAGCTATGCCGATGTTATCGAGACTATCCGTCTCGGATTGATCGGCGGCGGAACCGAGCCGCAAGAGGCGGCGGCGCTCATTAAGGCCTACGTCGAGGGCGAACCGCTCGAACCGGCTTACCTACTCGCCTTCGATATCCTCTCGGCTCTTTGGTTCGGCGTCTCGACGAAAGACCAACTCGGCGGGGCCGCCAATGGCTGATTTCCTCGAAATCAAAGCGAACCTCTCGGTTTCCGATGCTGGCGAGATTTCCGGCATTGCTTGGCCCTATGGCTCGCCGGATCGTGTCGGCGACGTTATCGAGCCCAAGGCGTTCGCTGGCGCGCCGTCTTTGCTCCCTATGCTCTTTGCGCACGATCCGACGCAACCCGTCGGCGTTTGGAATGAGATTTCCACTAGCGGCGTCGGGCTGACTCTCAAAGGACAGTTGCTCGTCGAAGATGTCGTGCGCGCCCGCGAGGTTCGCGCACTGGTGAAGTCGGGCGCTGTTACCGGACTCTCTATCGGCTTTCGCACGAAGAGCGCCACGCCTCGCAAGGGCGGCGGTCGCATTATCAGTGCGCTCGAACTCGTCGAGTGTTCGCTCGTCACCGTTCCCTGTCATCCCGGCGCTCGGGTCACAAGCGCAAAGTCAGCTTCGGACGTATTGAAAATCGCCGAGGCAATTAACCGGGCCGCCTCGGCTCTTTCCAGAAAGTGAGAATATAAAGAATGTGTAAGCATATGCCGCTTTCGGCTTTTGATACGCCGATCGAACTTAAGAGCGGAGAGGATTTTAGTGACGACGCCTCGGACGTCGTGACCAAAGCCCTTTCCGATCTTACCGTTAAGATCGAAGATCGCCTCAACGATTTGGAGACGAAGACGGCCGACGCCTCGGCGCTGGTCTCTCGACTCGACAAGATCGAAACCCGGCTTTCGCGTCCGGGGCTCGCTGGTCGCGTCGTCGAGACGAAGGGCGAAGACCGCGCTGCTATCGAACGCAAGGCGTTCCTCGATTATGCGCGAGGCGCGGACTATGACCGCAAGGCTCTGACGGTCGCGACCAACGGCGGCTATCTCATTCCGCAGGTTCTTCTCTCTGAGCTTCAGAAGAATCTCGTTCTCTTCAGCCCGATTCGTAGCGTTGCTCGCGTTACTCAGATTGGCGTCGGAATGGTCACGCTCCCGAAGCGCACGGCGAATCTTTCGGGTGCGTGGGTTGATGAGACGGAGACGCGTTCCGAGTCTGCCCCGACCTATGGTTCGCAGGACTTTATCGCCCATGAATACGCGACCTGCATTGACGTGAGTGAGCAGCTTCTAGAGGATTCGCAGTTCGATCTTCAGTCGGAGCTTATCCGCGATATCGCCGAAGAGTTTGGCCGCGCTGAGGGCGCTGCATTCGTCAACGGCGATGGCGTGAAGAAGCCGACCGGCCTGTTCCATAGCCCGGCTCTTTCTTCGATCGTTAATGCTGCTGGCGCGACGCTCGCGGCCGATGATCTTATCGACCTGTTCCATGCGCTTCCGGGCTTCTATGCGCGCAACGGCGTTTGGCTCATGAACCGTTCAACGATCGGAAAAATTCGTAAGTTCAAGGCTCCGAATGGGGAATACATTTGGCACGACAACCCGTCTGCCGAGGCCTCTCTTGCGTTCGGCAACGCAGGCACGCTGTTAAGCCGTCCCGTCGTCGAGATTCCCGACGCCCCGGACGTCGCGCCTTCGACGATCAGCGTCGCGTTTGGCGACATGCAGAGCGCTTACCGCATTGTCGATCGTGTCAATATCGGCGTGAAGAGAGACGATTACACGCAGGCTGTGAATGGCAAGATTCGATTCATCGCGCGTCGTCGCGTCGGCGGCGACGTGGCGAAGTCCGAAGCTATCCGCTTCCTGAAGACCACGGCCTAATCATCATTCATGCGGGCGCTGTTCGGGCGCCCGCTTTTCAATTCCATTTTCTCATAGGAAAAATTCAAAATGTCTTCCCCCACTACGGGCGCAAAATCCAAATTCAGCATTGGCACCACCACGGCGGCAACCGACGCGGCGAGCTTCGCAGCGGACACCTTTACGGCGATCGACGAAATCGAGTCCTTCGGCGCGTTCGGCGATCAGGCCGAGACGATCAAATATACGGTTCTCGGCGACGATCGCGTGAAGAAGTTGCAGGGCGCAAAGGACGCCGGCTCCTTCGATCTTACGTGCATCTATCTCGCTTCCGACGCGGGGCAGGCGGCGGCACAGGCGGCTTTCGACGCCGGCAATGTCTACAACGTCAAGGTCGAACTCGGCGACGCTCTGACGAGTGGCGCGGGGCCGCATCACGGCACGACCTTCTATATGCGCGCCGTCGTGACGGAAGCGCAGATTGACGCGGGCAACTCGAAAGAGCCTGCGAAGATCAAGTTCAAGTTCGAGGTTACGAGCGCCGTCGTCACGGTCGCGGCGGCGTAAGGAAGACTCGAAATGCCGCGCCTTGCTGAAGACAAATTTGAAATACCGATCGGTCATGAGACGATCATTCTTCGTCCGACGCTTCGCGCGGCGACCCGACTCGAACGTCGGTTTGAGGGCTTCTCTCATATCCTTCGTGGAATCGCCGAGCAGAATATCACGATTATGGCGGCAGTTATAATCGAGGCGTCGGTCTCTCGCTCCGACCTTCTCGACTTGCTCGAACGCGATGAGAGGTTCCCACTTGGCGAGAAGACGGCCAATCTTGTCGAGCCTCTTATCTCGGTTGTTCTCGCACTCACGGGCGCGGACGAATGCGACGTGAAGAATGAGCCCGACGAAATCGAGCAAGAGCACATTTCATTCGCCGATCATCACGCGCGGCTGTTCAGGCTTGCGACGGGCTGGCTCGGCTGGACGCCCGAAACGACCTGGAACGCCACGCCTGCCGAGATCATGGAAGCCTATCAGGGCCGCCTCGATATGCTGAAGGCGATCTTCGGATCAAGCGAAGAGTCGAAGAAGGCGAAGGGCGTCGATAGCGATGAAGTCGCCGCATTTTTTTCGAAGCTCGCGGCAAGGGCTGCGTAATGGCCTCGCGCGCTCCCCGTATCTGTCCCTGCGGCAATGTCGTGAAATCCGGCGAGCGCTGCGCATGTCAGGCGAAGCGCGACAAAGAGCGCAAGGCCGAGTTCGATGAAAAGCGCCCGTCGTCGAGTGCGAGAGGATACGGCAGCAAGTGGACGCAGGCTCGCGCCGAATTCCTCGCCGCGCATCCGACTTGCAACCGTCCCGGCTGTGACGCCCCGGCGACGGTTGTAGACCACATCATTCCGCATAGGGGAGATATGAAGCTCTTTTGGCGTCGCTCGAACTGGCAACCGCTTTGCGCGCATTGTCACAACGTATGGAAGCAGAGTCAGGAAAAACGTCAGTGAGTATCGATACCTTTACGCCGCCGATCAATCCGAGCGTCGGCGCACAAAAGAAGCCGGAACTCAAAATACTTGAGGCGACTTTCGGCGATGGATATACGCAAGCCTCGGCTGACGGCTTGAACCATATCCGTGACTCGCTCACTCTGAATTGGGAAGCGCTCACGATCGCACAGAGCGACGCAATCGAAGCCTTCCTGAATACGCAGGGCGGCGTAACCCCGTTTCTTTGGACCGCTCCCGGCGACGCCACGCCGAGGAAGTGGACGTGCAAGGATTGGGAAGTGACCTATCGCACGACCCACTTTCGCAGCATCAAAGCGACCTTCAAGCAGAGCTTCAATATCGTGATTTAGTGCTATGAGTGATTCAATTCGTGAAACGTGGCGCGGCGTTATAGATCGCGCAATCATCGATGCTACCTCGCCGGATGCAAGCGCTGCGGCGCGCGAAACGGCTCGATCCTGGTTGCTCAACGCGCCACAGTATTTCAGGAAAGTTTGCTCAAATGCCGGCTTAGACCCGGATGACGTCCGGGAGGCCGCAGAGGTAAAGATCGCACAAGCGATAGCACTTGAATCGGAAGGTAAGCGGCGACGCTCGAAACTCGAACAGCGGGAAGCGAAGCGCGAGGAGAGAGAAGCGCAACGCCTGCTTCGTCCGACAATCGAAGCGGTGAGTCCTGCGTTCCTGACAGCCGAGCATAACGGCGAGATTCATTCGCTAGTGGAATGGTCTCGGCGCACGGGAATAAAATACGCGACGTTGCAATATCGTTTTCGAAAGAGAGGCCTTCGCGGCGATAAATTATTCGCTCTGCTATCAATGGGGCCGGAACCCGAGCGTTTCGAATTTCGTGGCGAGATGCTGACAATCAAAGAGCTAGCAGCCCGCGCAGGCGTTCCTGTCGTAACGATGCGCGATCGTCTTAAGCGCTCGCATTGTGCAACGGTCGAGGAAGCTGTTTCGAAGGAATTCCATAAACGCAGCGATGCGCCGCGCTATGAGTATGAGGGTAGGTCTCTGCCGCTTCGTGAATGGGCGAAGATCGCAGGCCTATCAGTCGAATGTCTCGGGCAGAGAATGCGAGACGGTATGACCTTCGCCGAAGCGATCACGAAACGGCCAGTGCGTAAGTCGGATCAAGCACGCCAGATGACGGCGCTTCGCATGGCGGCGAAGGAAGCCGCAGAGTGACAGCAGCACTCACGATCAAGGCGGCGAACAGAGCGCCGAGAGTTGTAGAGGCTGTAGAAGGCGGAGCGCTCGCACTCGGCAGCACGGACTCGATTGTCGTCATTCACGCTGTAGAAGCCCTCGGCGCGTTCACCGTCACGCTTCCCCCTGCAACCGGGCTAGTTCCCGGCAAAGAGATACGCATTGGCTTTGCGGTCGCGGTCGCAGCGCTCACGATGAATGCCGGAGACCTGAATACATTCCTGATAACGCCACCTTCTACCGTCTCGGCGAACACCGCGCTGCGCTACGTGCTGGACGCATCGAACCGCTGGTGCGCGGTTTGAGTGAGGATGCGAAAAAGCATTGAAAAACAACACGATAGGTGGGTTGATGGCGCCCGAGGGCCGGGGGTGGTCTCAAACCTTTGAAATCATTGGGGGACCGGCCTGGGGAGGAGCGCGCGCTATTTTTTCTAATTGGAGATTTTTCATTTGTAGGAAATCATACCTATTGTTACAATATAGATAAGGTTTGGAGTTCCAATATTGTGACTATTTCAATCGACGATCTTAAAGCGCACCTAAATATCACCGATACGACCGACGACGCCCTTTTGACGAAGCTAATCGAGCGCGCCACGGATTTCACTGAAACCTTTGTCGGGACGCTCGGCGACACGCCGAGTCCTTCGCTCCTACAGGCTATCACTGTCCTTGCCGCCTTCTATTATGAGAACAGAGAGGCGGCAATTATCGGCTCTACTCCCCATGATGCGCCCTTCGGCTTTTGGGATTTGGTCACGCCGCATAGACAGTGGGCTTTCTGACATGAGCGCCCAACTCGATAGGCTGAAGGCCCGCCTTGAGGCAATCCCGAAGGAAGTCAGAGAGGCTGTTCGGCCGGCGCTGGAAAGGAGCGGCGAAGAGCTTGCGTCGCGGATGAAGGCGTTAGCGCCCGAGGATAGCGGCGCGCTCAAAGAGTCCATACAGGCGACGCCGCCCGGCGGAACCGTCCCGCCGCGTTCGATCGGCGCTGGCGATGAAAAGACGGCCGGCGAGCTTCAAACGATCGTGACCGCTGGCGACGCCAAGGCCTTCTATGCGCGGTGGGTTGAGTTCGGCACAGAGAAGACGCCGGCGCACCCCTTCTTCTTCCCCGCCTATCGATTGACCCGCGAGCGCATTAAGCGCCGCCTTGCGCGCGCCATCGGTAAGGCCGTTAGAGAAAATTGGAATAAGCAATGACGCCCTCATACGATCTTCAACTTCAGATGCGCGCCTTGCTCGCAGGCGATGCGACTGTCACGGCGCTGGTTCCTGCCGCGAACATCTTCGATCGCCACAAGAGCCCCGAGGTTTTCCCTAAGATCGTTCTCGGCGAGCACCAGGAAGTAGGCGACGACCTCACATTTGATCGCAATACGACGCGGGTTTTCTCGACGCTGCATGTCTTCACGCGTGATCTTGGGCTTGGAACCGCGAACAAGATCGCCGGCGCGGTTCGGAAGGCGCTTGTCGGTAAGATCATGGGCTACGTCGATTTCCGATTTGAGAGCGTGCATTTTCAGCGCGACCCCGATGGTGAAACTGGACACGCCATTCTGTCGTTCGAGGCGTTGTTTTGGGAACCTGCGGAATGAGGGCAGGGCTCCTAGATCGAACCATTACCGTCGAGCGCTATTCCGAGACGCTGGACGAAGCGGGCGTTCCGGTTCCGGTTTGGACCGTGGTTGCGACGTTGCGCGCACAGTTGTTGCGCAATGAAACGCCCGAGACGGTCACGAATTCCGGCGCGAACGAATCGATTCAAGTGCTGCGCACGTTCCGCACTAGGTTTGCAGTCGTGAACGATCATGATCGCATCATCTATGAGGGCGCGGCTTACGACATTATCGACGTCGAGGAATTAGGGCGCCGACGTGGGTTGCAGATTAGAGCGAGGAAGCGCGGGCTATGAAAGGGCGCAAAACCTCTTCGATCAAGGTCGATAGCAGCACGCTTACCAAGGCTCTTCGCGTTCCTGCGTGGTTGTCGAAAGATGCTAAGGCCGAGTGGCGGCGCATCATGCCGCTTCTAATCGAGCGCCGAGTTGTCACGGAATCGGACCTCGGCTCGGTCGAAAATTATTGCGTTTCGATCGGCCGTATTCGCGAAATCGAGCGGCTAATTCAGTCGGCTGAAACCCTCGATCCGAAGCTATTCAGAATGCAGGACAAGGCGTCTCAAACGGCGCGCCAGCTCGCGGCGGAGCTTGGTCTCACGCCTGTTTCGCGCTCGCGGCCGTCATTAGCTGACGAAGCGGACGAAGGCGACGACGACCTTGGCTTGTGATACTTACCCGCATTGGTTATTTGACGCGTCGCCGATTGACGACCCTTTCGGCTACGGCGAGCGCGCGGTCAAGTTCATTCGTGCGCTGAAGCATCCGAAGACGGGTAGGGAGTTCCAACTCGATAGGTGGCAAGAGCGCCTTGTCCGGCGCATCTATGGGCCGCGCCATGCTGACGGAACGCGCATTGTGCGGCAAGTCATCATGCTTGTGTCGCGCGGCGCTCGCAAGACGACCCTCGGCGCGGCGCTTGCGCTGTTGCACACTGTCGGACATGAGAAGGTCGCGAACGGTCAAGTTTTCCTCGCCGCATATGACCGCGAGCAAGCGCGCATCGCCTATCAGGAAGCGCACGGCATGGTTACGTCGCATCCGAAAATCAAAGCGGCGACGAAGATTCTCGATTACAGACATGAGATTCGGCATAGCAAGTCGCGCGCGACAATCAAGGCTGTGTCGAGCGATGCGAACGCCTCGAACGGATTGACGCCCGCCTTCGCGCTCATTGACGAGATACACGCATGGAAGAAGCGCGAGCTATTGGACGTGCTGCGGACAGGTCTCTCTAAGACGGCCGGGACGCTTTGCCTGATTATCTCACAAGCGGGGCGCGGACAGGAAAGCGTAGCGTCCGAGGTTTACGACTACGCGCGTAAGGTGGCGCGCGGCGAGATCGAAGACCCTGGCACGCTTCCGATATTGTTCGAGACGCCCGCCGACGCGGATTGGCGCGACGAAACGGTTTGGCACAAGGCGAATCCGGGGCTAGCGCTCGGCTATCCCGACTTGCCGTCGCTTCGCCAGATGGCGCGGGAAGCGGAGAACCGCCCGGCGCTTCGTGAGAAATTCAGGAACGATCATTTAGGGGTATGGCTCGACTCGCAACAAGACCCTTGGATTGACTCGCTCATTTGGGATGAATGCGCGGCGGCTATTCCGCTTGAAGAGCGTGGCAAGGAAGAGTCATGCTGGTTAGGCGTAGACCTCGGCTCAACAAGCGACCTTACGGCAGTCGTCGCGGCGTTCCGAGATCAAGACGACGGCTTCTCTCTATATCCCTTCGTCTTCGCGCCCGAGGACTCTCTTCGGCCTCGCCAAGATCGTGGCGAAGCGCCCTATGTGCGATGGAAGGAAGCGGGGTATTTGATTGCGACGCCCGGCAATGTGACGGATTGGGATTTCGTCGAGTCGAAAATCCGCGAGCTATGCGAACGATTCAACGTTCAAGAGATCGCAGCGGACCCGTGGGGCGCGCGCCTCATGTTGTCTCGGCTTACCGATGACGGATTACCGACGATGGAACATCGGCAGGGATTCGTATCGATGAGCGCGCCTATGAAATCGTTCGAGCGCGCGGCGCTGGCGAAGAAGCTGCGGCATGATGGAAATTCGATTCTGCAATGGTGCGTTGCGAATGTCGTCGTCGATCAAGACCCGGCGGGCAATATCAAGCCGAACAAATCGAAGTCGCGCGAGAAAATAGACGTAGCGGTTGCGGGCATTATGGCGCTTGGTCGCGCCGAAATGAATGAGGGCGGTTGCGTTTACATGGATGTGAACGCACGCCCGAATGGAATTCTATTCATATAAGGTGATTTATGGCTACGGAAACTGAGCAACTTGTCGTCGCATTAGAGGCGCGCATCGATCAATTTGAGAAATCGTTCAAGCGGGCCGCTGGAGTCTCCAATGATAATTGGACGGCGATCGAACGGCGAGGCGCACAGGGCGCAAAGCGCCTCGAGGATGCTTTCATTAACTCGGGGCGTGCTGCGCAGCGCATGACGCAGCTTATGGGGAACTCGGCCGACGTCGGGCGGCAGATGACCGCGCTTATGAGCCTTTCGAGCGCCGTCGATAAACATTCCGCATCGATGCAGCTCAATAGACTCCAAATGATGGAGCTCGCGCACGTCTCGCGCGCGCTGTTTGACTCGCTCGCGTCGGGACAACATCCGACGCGCGCCCTTGCGATGGAAGGCGGACGCATCGCCGAGATTTTCGCAATGGGGAAGGGCGGCGTCGGCGGAACGCTCGCAGCGCTCGGCGGGATGGCGGCGAAATATGTTCCGGCTCTTGTCGCGTTCGGCGCGGCGCTTGCTGCATATGAGACGGGCGCATCGACTCTCGAAAAATTCGCCGAGGTAGTGGAGAGGAGCGAGAGGGCGGGCGTCTCGACGAACCTTTTCCAGGGCTGGCGCGATCAAGCGGAGCGGCTTCGCCTTACCGTCGAGGAAATGGAAGCGGCTATCGAACGCGCCGGGAAGACTCTCGAAGGGCAATTGAATCCGATCAGGCAGAATGCGGGCGGCGATCTATCGAAGCGTGCGAATTATCTTTCCGATTTCATGGGAAAAGATACTGAATCGAAAGCGGCCGTCGAGAATGCGAAATCGGTTGATGAATTGCATCAAGCGGCGCTGTTGCTCGTTCGAGATTATCTTTCGGCGTCGGAAGAGTTGCGTTCACAAAATCTCGAACTCGAATCTGCGCAGCGGAAAATCGACGCGGCGCGCATCGCTACCGAAGTTTGGGGCGAGGCTGGTAAAAAAGTTGTCGAGGGAATCGAGAACGGTTCGCTCAACGTCGATACGTTCATTGAAAAATCTCGGGAAGCCGGGAATGTTTGGTCGGCAGATATCCTAGAGGCGCAGAAAAAGACAAATCAGGCGCTTGAAGAGGCGCGCAAGCACCTGTCCGACGAAATGAAGCCCGCGTTCGAGGAAATCGAAAAGATATCGCTCGGCGTTCTCGACGCATGGGCAGGAATCTTAAATCGGATTGCCGACGCGGTTCATAAGGCGAAAGAACTATCGACTTCGCTTCGTTCCGCGACGCAGGAATTAAAAGATCGTGAGGCCGCGCGAAATGATAAGGGCGGCGGACCTTCATTTAAGGACACGTTCAAGGAATATCTCAATCCTGCCGAAGCGCCGCCGATTCGTGAAATCGATGCGCCGCTTCCCCCGTCTCGGCCGAACAATCTCGACGCGAAGCCGGAGAAGGCGGGGCGCTCGCATGCGGAGAAGGCGGACCAAGTTGAACGCCTGATTCAGTCGCTCACGCGCGAGAACGCTTCGCTTGCCGGTGAGGCCGATGCGCTCGGGAAGTCGAATGTGGAGCGCGAAAAGGCGATCGATTTAGCTCGGGCCGAGGAAGCGGCGAAAGAGCGCGGGCGTGCGCTCACGGATCAAGAGCGCGCTTCGATCGAACAGCTTGCCGAATCTCACGCACAGCTTCGTGAAAAAATCGACGCGGCGAGGAAGGCGGATCAAGAGTTCAAATCGGCGCTCGGCGAGTTCGGGGCCGACCTGCGCACGTCCTTTGCCGATGCGATCTTGAACGGGCAAAAACTTTCAACCGTTCTCGACACGTTGCTGAAGAAGCTTGCAAGCCAAGCGTTCAATAAGGGCTTCGATGCTATCTTTAGTAGTGTGACGAGTGGGCTTTCGTCCGGTTCGGCTGGCGGATTGTTCGGCGGATTGCTTCATTTCGCGGATGGCGGGAAGATCGAGGGGGCGGGCGGGCCGAGATCGGATTCGATACTCGCGGCCGTCTCCAATGGCGAATTCGTCGTGAACGGCGCGGCGACTTCAAAATATCTCCCGCTGCTACAGGCGCTCAATTCGGGCCGCCTCCCGAAGTTTGCAGACGGCGGGCTTGTGGGCGCACCGAGCCTTCCCTCGCTTAATCCTACTGGAAGCGTAGGAAATAAGGCCGGAAGTCTTCACGTCTCGCCTACTATCAATGTTCAGGTTGCTGGCGGGTCACAGGGCGAGGAAGCGGACAACAAGTTGGGTAAGACGATCGCGACGCAAGTAGAAGAGCAAATACGGGGCGTCGTCATTAACGAGATTCTTGTGCAGCAACGCCCCGGAAACCTTCTTTGGAGGGAAGGCGGGCGCTAAAAGACGATCTTTGATTTAGAGGCCCGTGGAGCGCTTCCATTTTTAATCCTACATCACCCTAGCGGGGCGCTCAGAAAAACGCACAGGCGAAGCCCGGAGCCCCGAGAAATGATGCTCGGCGGCTGTGGTTTACGCCACGAAGGGCGGCGAGCGGAATAGGTGGGTGTAGAATTAGCTCCGATGGCGGCGGAGCCGCCTGGGGGAGCCGGAGGGTGTTTTCATCACCGGAGGGTATAAATTCCCGGCGATGATTGAAAACCAGGGCGGAGCCCGAAGGGCGACGCATCAAGCCCGAAGGGCGCGAAGGCGAGGCCGAAGGCCGAGCGTGTCGTTGGGAGCCGAGGCGTTGCAAGCCCTTTCTTTGGTTCTTTCTTTTAAAGAAAGAACATATATTCACGAAGTGAATCTACGTATCGAGGGAGGAAATATTTATATTTCCGACCGAGAAAACGCGTGACGCGTTGCGCGTAGCAATAAGCGTGCCAACTTTCAAGCCATTTGGCGGCGACGCTGCGGAAGCTGTTCGAGGCTTTGCTCGGCGGCTTCCTGCTCCTTCCGCAGCGCCTTAATCGCTCGGTCCCGATTGGAGCCGAGCAAGCGAACGCCGCCGAGCAAAACCCACCCTCGGGCTACAGCGATCCGAAGAAGCTCGGCCTCATACGTCCAGTCGGTTCGATAGTGGTTGCGCTGCGTGAATTTTACGGCTGCTGTCACTGTTCTATTCCTATTAAACGGGTAGGAAATAGCGGGCGCGCTCGGAAGCGCGGCGGCGGGGCTTGCTAATGGTTGTTTATAGCAACCTTTGAGCGGAGTGACGAAAGTATTCTATCGATGTTCTGTCGATGTTCAGTATTAAATGCATATTTGTGTTG
>NZ_LUUM01000258.1:0-8174 GCF_001644125.1 Methylosinus sp. R-45379 | reverse complement strand
GCGCGGCCGCGCGCTCGTCGTCTCGGACAAGGCGGAGCGCGTGCGCAATTTTCATCATGCGACGCTCGCAGCTCTCGCCGAGCTCGCCGCCGCCGCCGGGCTCGACCATCCGAGCGATTTCACGCCGGAGCATTTTTGTCGCCGCATCTCCCCGCATGAGGCGGCGACTTTCGCCGATCTCTATCCGGCGCCGGCGCCCGGCGCGTTTCTCCGTGGCGAGATGGATGCGCGCTTCGCCGCCGCCTGGCGCAGCGCGCGCGCGGATTCGTTTCGGCCGGCGTCGCTCGCTCTCGCCTGATCGTCCCGCAGCCGCGCCTTGCAAGACGCGGCGAATTCACCGAGGATCGATCGTCGATATTGCGAGCCCATTCCCATGACGAATGTCTATGACGAGCAGGACTATCCTTACGCTGTCCGCCATTGGACGCATCCCACGCAGCTCGGCGCTCTTTCGCAATTGATGGGGCGGCCCGCGGCGCCGTTTCAGGACTGCCGCGTGCTGGAGATCGGCGCCGGCGATGGCGTCAATCTCGCCAGCATGGCGATCGGCGCGCCGCGCGCGCAATTTATCGGCGTCGATCTCTCCGAGCGCGCCGTCGCCGCAGGACGTGAGCTGACGGCGGCGGCGGGCGTCTCTAATCTGCGGCTCGTTTGCGCCGATCTGCGTGATTTCGAAGCCGAGCCGCAATCCTTCGATTACATCATCGCGCATGGCGTCTACGCCTGGGCGCCGAAGGTCGTTCAGGATGCGGTGATGGCGCTGTGCGGGCGGCTGCTGTCGCAGCGTGGCGTCGCCATGATCAGCTATAATGCGCTGCCGGGATGCCGCTTGCGCCAGGGCCTGCGCGACATGCTTCTCAGCGCCGTCGCGGGAATAGTGGAGCCAGAGCGCAGAATCGCCGCCGCGCGCGCGACGGCGAGCTTCTACGCCGAGCAATGGTCGACGAGCGACAACGCCTTTCGCAAGGCGCTGGCGCTGGAGGCGCGCGATTTTCTCGGCCGGCCGGATGGGCTCATCTTCCACGACGAGCTCGGCGAGATCTATGATCCGCAGCTCTTCTCCACTGTCGTCGCCGCGGCGCGGGCGCATGGGCTCGATTATCTTTGCGACAATGACCCCTCGCTGGTGGGACATGCGCTATGGGAGAGCGAGCTGTGGAGCCAATCCTTGCCGCTCACCGGCGGCGATCAGATCGCCTATGAGCAGGCGCTCGATTTCGTCGAGACGCGGTTTTTTCGTCGCAGCCTGTTCTGCCGCTCCGGCGCGCCGCTGGAACGGCGCTTCGCGCCGGAGCGTCTTTCCGGCCTCTATCTCGAGGCGCCGCTCGAGCCCTTCGTGGACGCCAGCGTCGCTGCGGGCGAATACGCCTTCAAGACGGCCGGAAAGGGCGAGGTCTCGACGCGCGACGCGGCTTTCGGAGCGGCGATGCGCCGGCTCGGCGAGGCCTATCCGCGCGCGCTCGCGATCGACGAGATCGCGGCAGAGCCCGCGGCGCGCTCGGCGCTGCTGCGGCTCTTTGCGGGCAATATGGCGCGCTTGGCGACGGAGCCTTTTCCAGTCGGAAGACAGCCGGGCGAAAAGCCTTTCGCCAATCCGCTGGCGCGCGCGCAGGCGCGGCTCGGCCTCGGCTCGGTGACGAGCTATCGGCATTCGCAAGTCGCGCTCGAGGGTGATGACACGCGCCGTTTTCTGGCGCTGCTCGACGGAACGCGAACGGTCGACGATCTCACCCGCGCAATGTCTGGCGAGGCGGAGGAGAGCCGCACGCGCGCGCAGGTGGAGGCGGCGCTCGCGACTTTCGCGATGTGGGGCCTGACGCGCGATCCTCACGCCTGAGCGACGAATCTAAAAATCAGAAGCCCGGATTATGCGACCATGAGAGCGGCTTCGGCGTCGCGGCGACGGGGGCGGCGACCACGGCCGGGGCCGCCGGACGCGCCGGGCGGGCGGCGAACGGGCGCTCGACGGGGGCGCGCTCGCGCATATGACGCGGGGCGACGACCGGCGCGGCGATCTGATTGCGCTTGCCGGCCCGCGCCGGACGCGCCGGCTCGTCGTCCTCTTCCTCATGACGACGCGCATTGTGCTTGGCCGGCTTGGCGGCCGGAGCAGCTTCCTCGCGGGCCGCATCCTTGACCGGCGCTTCCACGGGCTTGGCGGCGACGGGTGCGGCCTGCTGCGGGCAGACGGTCTCGGTCTGGCCCTGCAGCTGCGCGACCAGCTCGTCGGTGAGGCGGGTCGGCGCGGACTCGCCTTTCTTGCTCGCATAGGCGGCGAGCGCGGATTTGGTCGGCTCGTCGAGCTTGCCATTGGCGGCGGCCGCATAGCAGCCGAGCGTCTTCAGCTGCGTCTGCGCGGCGCGCACACGGGTCTCGGTCGCGGCGACAGCCTTGTCGAGATCGCCGCGCGCATCGGCGCAGGAGAATTTGCGGCCGCGCAGCGCGCCCAATTTCTGCTGCGCGTCGAAGCTCGTCGCATCGACATCGACGACGCTCTTGCGATCGGCGGCGCAGGCGCCTTCCAGCTCGGCGATCTTGCGGCGGGCCTCGGCGCGCGCCGTTTCGCAGCTCATGCCGTCGAGCGCGGCGCGCAGGCCTGAGAGATCGCCGGACTTGCCGTCCAGCGCCTTACGATCCGCGTCGCAGCTCTCCTTGGCGAGGCGCTGCTTCTTCTCCAGCTCAGCCGCCAGCGCCTTGCCATCCTTGCGCACATCCTCGCAAGTGGTCGCCAGCACGGCGGCGCGCAGAGCGATGAGGTCGTCCGCCTTGGATTGCAGCGTCTTGCGCTCGGCGTCGCAGGTCTGGCGCGCGAGAGTCTCCCGCTCCTCGAGCTTGGCGATGCGGCCCTTGGCGTCCTCGCGCGCGGCGTCGCATTTCATGCCCAGCGAAGCGGCGCGCAGCCGGGCGAGGTCGCCGCCCATTCCGGCGACGCTCTTGCGCTCGGCGTCGCAGCTCTGCCCTTCGATGCGGATCGCCTTGCTCTCCAGCTCGGCGACCAGAAGATTGGCGTCGTTGCGAACCGCCTCGCAGCGCATTTTGGCGGCGGCGGATTTCAGCGCGCCAATGTCGCTCACGCCGGCGGCGCCCAGCGCCTTGCGATCGGTATCGCAAATATCGCGCTCGCGGCGCTCCTTCTCCTCGAGCCGGGCGAGCACGAAGCGCGCGCCGTCCACCGCGGCGGCGCAAGTCATGCGGCCGACGGCGGCGCGCATGCCGGAAAGATCGCTCGGATCGACAGCGGCGAAAGCCTTGCGCTCGGCCTCGCAGGTCTCGCGCTCGCGGCGCTCTTTCGCCTCCAGCGCCGCGACCAGCGGCTTGGCTTCGTCTATCGCCGCGCGGCAGGCCAGGCGGCCGGAAACGGCGCGCAGGCTGAAAAGATCGTCGCGCGGGACCGAATGCAGCGCCGCGAGATCGGCGTTGCAGATCTCGCGCTCGCGCTGCTCCTTCGCCTCCAGCCGGGCGATGAGATCGCCGGCGCGGCGGCGCGCATCCGGGCAGCTCATTTTCGCGGCGGCGGCGCGCAGGCCGGCGAGGTTGTCTTCACCGAGGGCGCCGAGCGCTCTATTGTCGGCCTCGCAGCTCGCCAGCTCGCGACGCTCTTTCTCCTCGGCCTTGGCGACGAGCGTTTCGGCGCCCTTGCGCGCGGCGTCGCAGGAGAAGCGTCCGGCGGCGGCGCGCAGGCGCGAAAGATCAGCGGGGGCGATCGCCTCCAGCTCCTTCTGCTCGGCGTTGCAGCGCTGCACGCTCTCGAAGAGATCGAGCCGCAGCTGCGCGTCGCGGGCGCGGGGCGAGGTCGGATAGAGCGTCAGCACGCTGCGGAAATCGGCGGGGTCCTGCGTCTTGGAGGCCTTCTGCCAGGCGCGCTCGGCCATCTCATCCGGGCTGAGGAAATAAAAGTCGCCATAGATGCGGCTGGAGATTTCCGGCGACTGCTTGCCCTTGGTCGTGCGCGCGACATCGTCGCTGACGAGGTTGAACAGGCGGCGGATCTCCACCTCCGGCGCTTTCAGATTCTTGAGTAGCGCCTCGGCGAAGGGGCTGTTGCGGCCGGAGCCGTCCAGCGCCACCTCATGCGGTGCGGCCGCATAGGCGACGAGAATGCCCTTGGCGCCTTTGTTCACCGCGACGGCCATCCGCTCGAGGCCGCGCGGCAGCATTCCGCCGTCGACCGAGCGCGAGGCGGTGACGAGACTGTCGAAGGGATTGTTGCGGCAGGCGTCGAGGATGAGAATATTGACGCCCGCGGATTTCGACAGCGCGAGACGCACGCGGTCCATGTCCAGCGCCTTGAACTCGACATCGGCGACGTCCTTCACGGCGATGTCGGTCGGCAGCAGATAATTCTTGCCCTCGTTCTGCACGCCATGGCCGGCGTAATAGAACAGCGCCACATCGGCGCCGGCGGCCTTGCGCGAGAAGTCAGCGAGCGCGCCGTCCAGCTGCTCCTTGCGGGCGTTGACGAGCGAGATGACCTCGAAGCCGAGGTCCCTCGCCAGAGTCTCGGCGACGTCCTTGGCGTCATTGACCGGATTTTTCAGCCTGGCGATGTGGTCATATTCGGCGTTGCCGAGCACGAGAGCGACGCGGCGCTCTGCGAAAGCGGGAGACGCGACGACGGCCGCGAGAGCGAAGCTCGCGAGGGCAAGGACGAAATTTTTCCAATGCTTCGTCATTTCGCCGATGGCCATTGTCTGATGAATAGACGCGATCCCAATGGCTCACGCTATCATCGCCCTTGTCGTCGTCGCAACCGATATCAGAGGCGGGAAGGCCGGCGATGTGAGATGACGCACATCCCGGCGGCGCGCCGATCATTTTTTTCCGGCGTGATAGGCGGCGGCGTCGATCTCCTCGCCCTGGAGGATCGCCTCGGTGAGCAGCCTATTGTCATGCGGCACCGCCGCCTCATGGGCGGCGCCGTAGAATTTTTGGAAGAAGCCGCCAGTCTTGCTGTCGAAGCGGAACATCACATCCTCGAAAGGATAGTCGACATAGACGTCGCGGTCGCGAAAATCGGCTTTCGATAGTCCCATCACTTTCCTCCCGCGCGCCGAATGGCGTCGTAATAGGCGCGGCTCTCGGCCTCGATCTCCGCGGCCCGCGGATCGCCGGCCGGAAGATCGCGATACGCCTCATAGAGCGCATGCCCGCGTCCGCCCTCGAGATTCGCGGCTTCGGCGATCTCCGCGTATTTCTCCTCGCCCAAGATCAGCTTCGCGACCTCGGGCGTCTCCTTGGCGAAGATCATCTGCGGCGTGTTGACTTGAATTTCCGCCATGATCCCGGCTTCCGTCTTCAAGACCGTATTGGCGCCGCTATAACCGAGCGCGTCCGATCCCGCGTCGATTATCTTGCATTTGGCGCCTTTCTCCTTCAGCAGCGCGACGGCGGCGTCGAAATTCTCCTTTTCGACGACGATCGCGTTGCGGGCTATGTCGCGGATGCGGGATGCGTCGCCTTGATAATCCGCGATGATCTTCGCGCGCGCCCGGTCGATGTCCTTGAGCGGCGCCTTCGCCACCGCGCCGCCGGTCTTCTCGGCGATCTCCGCGGCGATGGCGTCTATCTCCTGCTTCGCCGCCGGGGCCTTCTCATAGATTTTCGCGAGCTGCTCCGTCAGTCCGGGCTGCAACAGCTTCTGCTCATTCGGCGGCCCGGCCGGCTTGCTCGGCTTGGGCTCATATCTCTCGGCCTTCGGCGCCCTCTCCTGCGGCGTGTTGCGCAGGCTCGGCTTTTTCTCGGTCCAGCGCGCGGCTTTTTTCGCGGCGCCATGGGTCAGCGCGGCGATCAGAACGGCGACGCCGAGCTTCGTCACGCCTTCGGCGAAAATCGCCGCCGCCTCGTCGAGCTGCGCTGCGCTCTGCGCCATGCTGATCAGATCGAGCGCATGGAACAGCGCATGCAGCCCTTGCCAGACCTGGGCGCCGCCGAAATAGACGCCCGCGCCCAGCAGCACGGCGTCGATCGCTTCGCCCGCGCCGAAAGCATGGGAGATCGCCCAGAGCGCCAGCACCTCGACCGTGATCGCCAGCGCCTTGGGCTCGATGAGCTCGGCGAAAGCCTGCTTCGTCGTTCCGCTCAAATGGTTCGGAACGAGGCGGAGCGTCGCCGTCAGACGCTCCTGCATGTTCATTCCCGTGCCATTCGCGCCCGTGACATTCGCGCCGCCCGGCGGCGCGGCGGCAGTGGAGACGCCGAGGCCCTTGGCGCGATCCTGAACGACGAAAGCCGCCAACGCGCCATTGCGGCTCATGCGCGCGACGCGATCGATCAGCGCGCGATCGTCGGCCTCGCGAATGCGCGCGCCCTCCTCCCGCCAAAGCGCGAAGGCGCGGCGCAGCGCATCGGCGCCCTCTGGATCGGCGAGCGCGAGACGCAGCCGCCGGCGCACCTCATATTCGCTGATCAGCGCGCGGCGGTCGCGGCCGGCGAGGCCCGCGAAGGCGGCGCGCGGGCCGAGGATCAGCGTCTCCGAGCCGGTGCGCAGGCGCAGGATCATGCCGCTCTCACCGCGCCCGCGTCTTGGCCGCGCCTTTGGCGGGCTTCCCGGCGCCGTTCTGATCCAGCGCTTCCGGCCGGGCGTTTTCCGGCTTGGTCTTGCCCATGGGCGTCGCCGTGGCGACGGCGGCGACCGGCGTCGGCGCGCTCATATCATTGGCGAGGCCGCGAAAGCGCACCGGCCGATAGCCGCGCGCCAGCAGCGAGGCGAGCGGATAGATGTTGCGGCACACTTTGCCATTGCAGCCGCCGGTCGAGGATTCGATCACCTCGGCGCGGCGATCCGGCGTGAAGCGCATGAACAGCATCACATGCGAGCCCGGCTTGTTGAGCGCGTCGCCGGGCAGCAGATCCCAAGGATTGCCCAATTCGCGCGAGATGGCCGGAATGGCCATAGTGGTGAAATGGGTGGAGAGGCCCCAGCAGGCGCTGACGAAGGCCGAGCAATCGACGCCGGCGACATCCGGGCGCGGATCGTTGCGCGTGCAGACATTGCCGGCGAGGCGCCCGGCGCCGATCTCCGCCGCTATGCGCGGCAGCGCGCCATGGCAGCCCCAGCAATAGGGAATGCCGATGACCTCCTGCCCCAGCTTGCCATGCAGATAGCCCGGCCGGCGGATGCGCGCGAAGCCGCTGCAAGAGCGGTCCGGGTCTGCGCCATAAGAGCCCGCGTTGACGCGCCAGCGCACATTGGCGAATTGCAGCGCGGTCTGCACGACCTGCGTGCGATCGAGCGGACGCATCGCCGCCGTCGCGCCCTTGCGCTTGCCGAAATCGGTCAGCGCGTAAGAGGGAATCGCCGGCGCCGGCGGCGCGAGATCGATGACCTGCCCATTCTTCATCGGGCGGAAGCCGACGCCGAGCAGATCGACCGCGCCTTTGCGCGTCCGCAGGAAATAGACGTCACCCTCCGCCGAGACGGTGACGAAGCGTCGCGACAGGGCGACCTGCTTGTCCAGCGGCAGCTCATAAACGCCCTCGAGCGCGCCGTTGGAGGCGTAGCGGGCGACGAAGGTCGAGGGTTGGTCGGTCGCGTCGGTCGGAATATTCTCGCCCAGCACGAAAATGCGGCCGCGCTGATCGACATCCAGCAGCTCCACCGAGCCGATGCGGCTGCGCACCTGCATTTTGAGCTTGGCGAGCGCCGCCCCATCCTTGATCTGCAAGGAGATGGAGACGCCCTTTTTGTCGAGGGAGTTCACATCGGCCACCACCTGCCCGCGTCCATGCGAGGCGATGGTCTGCCGCGAGCGCGCGGGCTTTCCGTCGCCGAGGCTGCGTGTCGCGGCCTCGTCGTCGATCTCCTGCGAGCCGGTCTGCGCGAAGGCGGAGAGCGTCGCCTCGTCCGGCGCGGCGACCGAGCGCGTCACCGCGAGGCTGCGCGTCTGCGCATCCTCCGGCCCGGTCGCCTGCAAGGCGCGCGGACCTTCGTCCCAGACGTAAATAGTGTCCCTCGCGACGACGATATCGGTCGGCCGCAGATCGCTCGGCAATTCGAGCGAGCGCGTCGCCTCGGCGGGCTTATGCGGATCGAAACGCAAAACGCGGCCATTGACCTGGTCGAGCAGATAGATCTCGCCTTCCGCGCCGGAATAGATCGCCTGCGGACCCTCGATCTCCGTATCCGCGCCGGCCTCGACGACGCCGACGGAGGCGACGTCGAGGCCGGCGCGGAT
>NZ_LUUM01000257.1:0-35041 GCF_001644125.1 Methylosinus sp. R-45379 | reverse complement strand
ATCTCCAGGGGCACGATCGAACGGCCATCATCGATGCGCACGCTCATGCTCTGCGTGCTGACCTCTTCGATGGCGCCGAGCGTGCCGTTCTTGACGCCGAGGCCGCGCTCGTTCTGAAGGAACATGACGCGATCTCCGCTCGCGAAGCTGCGCTCACCGCGTTCGACCACCAGGCGCACTTCGTCGCCGAGATTTCCGGCGTCGCGCATCCTGGCGCGCGCGGCCTCGTTCAAGGCGCGCACCTCGTCATTGGTGTGGGTGAGGATGATGCGGCTGCGGCCCGGCGACGCCTGCCGGTCGCGATCCCAGCGGTCGATCAGATCGTCGCGCGCCTGTTCCCGTGTCGCAGCGGCATGGACCATGGCATGTTTGTCATAGGCATGGAGCGCATCGGCGGTTCGGCCGGTCGCCAAATCGCGCGTTGCGTCGCGCTGCCAGTCCTCCCGCTGGCGGCGCACCTCGCTGATCTCCGCCCCACCGTGACGTTGGTGGATAGACCGGAACGCCGCGCCAGCTTCGATGGATTGCAATTGGTGCGGATCGCCGACCAGCACCACCTTGGCGCCGGCCTCGGCGGCATGGGACAGCACGCGCTCCAACTGGCGCGTGCCGACCATGCCCGCCTCGTCGATCACCAGAACATCATGCGCGGTGAGCACGTCGCGGCCCTGTTTCCAACCGTGTTCCAGGCTGGCGATGGTGCGCGACGAGATGCCCGATCCGCTTTCGAGATTCTCGGCGGCGATGCCGGACAGCGCCACGCCACGAACCTCGTAGCCCGCCGCTTCCCAAGCTTCGCGCGCCACACCCAGCATCGCGCTCTTCCCCGTTCCGGCATAACCAACGACGACGCCAAGATCGCGCCCGTCCGTGACATGCGCCAGCGCGTCGGCCTGCTCTCCCGAAAGGACGAGACCGCGTGCTTCCGCGCGCGCCAGCGCCGCTTCACGGTCCCTGTCACCGACCTCGTGGCGCTCCTTCGCAGCCATGAGGTCGGCAGCGCCGTGCAGGCGTTGCTCGGTCTCGATCATCTGGCGTGTGGTGAAGCGATCCTCGCCTCGTCCATCTTTGCCCAATTGGACGACATCGGGCGCCTCCTGTATCGCGCCCATCACCGCATTGAACTGGTCGCTCCCGTCGCTGTGCCGGTGGGCGAACATCGCCATGTCGCGCCGTGAGAAGGTCGATTGCTGATGCGTGATGGCGTCGAGCGCCAGGGCGGGATCGGCGATGATGCGCTCGCCGTTGCCACGCGCGATCTCGCGATGCATTTCCACGCGGTCGGAAGCCTCGATACCGGCGCCTTCGATGCGATGCGCGGGCGCGCCGATCTGGCTTTGCGGCTCCAGCACGATGCCCTGCGCTTCCAGGCTGCGATGGTCGATGCGGGCGTCAACGTCGAGTTCGGCCAGACGCTCGTTGGCAAGCTCTGCCCAACGCTCTCGCCAGCGTTCGAGCAACTCGGTGCGATTCCATTCCCGCACCTTCGGACCGAAGCCTTTCTCGTCGACCGAGCGCATGGTCAGCATGACATGCGCGTGAGGCTTCGGCATTCCGTCCTCGGCCATATCCCAATGCACATTGAGGTCGGCGATCATGCCCCGGTCTACGAATTCGGACCGCACGAAGTCGCGGGCGAGTTCGATGCCCTGGCGCTCCGTCATCTCGCGAGGAAGGGCGAATTCGACTTCGCGGGCGAGTTGCGCATCCTTCCTGACCTCGAGCGCCTCGACATCGTTCCAAAGTCGTTCGCGGTCCTTCCACGCCTCCGGCGCATTCTCCGGGAGCATCACCTCGGAATGGACGACGCCGCGCTTGGCCGAGAAATCATGACTGCGCCCGAGCCTGTCGTCGCGCAGCCGCGTGGCCGAGCGGTAGGCGGCGGACGCCACCGCGCTGGAGCCGCATTTGCGGCCGATGACCTTGACGTGAAGATGATAGATCGCCATCGCGATCCGAACATCATCACAGCGAAGCGCACGTCGGAACGACGTATAAGCGCGCCCTCCCTCGAAAAATTCTCGGGAGGGACCACGCCGTCCCCAACTGTCCCGGCAACCTTACATCATTTCGGTAGCCGCTCGGCTATCATCGTTGCATCGACAGCATGTGGAGGACATGATGCGCAAGCCACGGGACTTCGACGCGGAATTGAAGTCGCTCGAACACAAGGCGCGAGACCTCAGAAACCGCAAGGTGCAACAGCTTGGCGAGCTGGTCATTTCGACCGGAGCCGACGCACTCAGCGCCCACGAATTGGCGGGCGCTCTGATCGTGCTGACGGAAACCAAGGATGCCGGAAAGAGGGAGGCATGGGCGAAACGTGGGGCCGCGTACTTTCATGGCCGGTCGCGACGAACTGCATCGACGCCTGGCCGCGACAGTGGCGGCGCTTCGGCGCAACAGAGTGGCGCGCAACAGTCATCAGGCGGCGCAGGCGCGGCATGACATGCGCGCCTGGCAGGTCGAGCGCCGCAAGCGCACACGACATCTGATCGAACTCGGCGGCCTCGTCGTCAAAGCCGGAATCGTGGACCTGACCGGCGATGACCGCGCCATCATCTACGGCGCGCTGCTCTGGATGGCCGACAAGCTCCGAAGCGACGAGCGCGAGAAGGCGTTGGCGCTCTGGACTGTGAAAGGGAAAGAGGCGTTCGAGGACGGCCGAAGTGTTGGCATCGACACACATGCCTAGACTCCGAACCGTTCCCGCATTTCCCCGGCCTTCGCCCATTCGTCGCCGGGTATCCGGTCGATCAGTTCCTTCATCACTCGGACAAAGGTGGCCTTGAGCGCTTCGTCGGTCAGGGCCTTGGCGCGTTCCGTCGAAAGCAGCGGGCGCATGTCGGTGAAGAAGGTCGGATTGGCGAGTTTCTGGAACATGCGCTGTTGCGCCTCGGCCCTCGAAATCGCAATCTCCGCCTTTTCGAGGTAAAGGCGGAAACATTCGACGATCCGGGCGGTGTCTAGCCCCTCGAACACGGTGAGCGCGTGATCGAGGTCGAACAGATCGCGGCCCTTGTTGCGCTGAAGCAAGGCCCGCAGTTTGGTCGCCAGCATTTCCTCCCGCGAGAAGGTCGGGATCGCCGCCTCACTGGTGAACCACGGGTTTTCGACGCCGAACGGAATCTCGATGGGCGGATCGTAGGCTTCCCGCTCGCGCGTGTTGATTTCAACCTTTAGGTTGATACGAACGTCGGCGGGCTCGCCTTCTGCATCGACGCGGAAGCGAAGCTTCGGCGCGACGGGGCTCGGATCGGACTTTGCCTTGCCAAGCCATGGTTCCAGCACAGCGCGAACACCATCGAGGACCGGCCCAATCGGTCCGGCGCTCGTCCGCACGAGGTCGATATCCTCCGAGTAGCGCAGCGGTACGGGGAAATGCAGCTTGTTGAGCGCCGTGCCGCCACGGAAGCGCAGTTCGCCGCGCAGGAACGGATCGGAGAAGATGGCGACAAGCGCGCGGCTGATGATGAGGTCTTGCTCGACCTGCCGCTGGCCAGCCCACGGTGCGACGCGGCTCCAGGCGATGATGTAGTCCTGCGGGATCATTCGTCGATCTCCGGCGGTCGGCGAACGATCACGCGCCAGCGTTCATCGCGTTCGGATGGCGGCGGCGACAAATCGGGATCGCCCACCTGTTTGGGATCGAGTTCGACCCACGGCAGCGGCCCGCGCGCCGACAATGCCGCGAACATCGTCTCCGCGATCTGCGGATACCCCAGCCGTCCGAGCAGATGCCCAAGGCGCTGCACGATTGCTTTCTCGAAAGCGCCCGACAAGGAGGCGAGCTTTTTGGGTTGCAGCCGTTCGGCAAGCTCGGAAAGCACCGTCGCGATGTTGTCCAGGCCCGCGCCGGATTGCGGGTAGCGCGTCAGATCGAGCGCCGTGAGTTCCGGCGAGGACAGCTTCATATAGCCCGATTGCGTCTTGCGATCCTCGATCCCCGCCGCCACCGCCGCCATGTCCTTGCGGTAGGAAAAGACGATCCGCGTCCGTCCGGCCTCAATGTCGGGCAGGAGTTTGTCCGTGACGACCTGAAACTCCATGACGGCCTGATGGGAAGCGCCGTGGGCCGCCGCCGCGGCCAGTAGCCCCACATAATAGGGTCGCTTTTCGTGGTGCATCAGGGCGTCGATGTAACATTCAGGCGGCGGCGCTCCCGTCGTGGCGTGCTGTGGCGGCACGACCACGTAGAAGCCGCGCCGAGGCCGGATGAGCTGGCCGCGCCGCTGCAATCGCTCGGCGGCGTCGAGGAATGCGCCCCGGCTGACGCCGATCTCCTTCTGCGCCTCATCCGCAGAAAAGACCCCCCGGCCCCTGGCGAGCAGGCCGGAGGCGTAGGAGGATAAGGCCGATCGTTCGACTCGGATCATATCTTACTATCCGCTCTTAGCGCGGAATTTTCAATATGATACTATCATCGGATCATTCTTAAAAATCCGCTTTCAGGGCGGATTTTCCAATATGATGCTACGGCGGCTTCGGCTCCTGCCGTAATTTGCCGCGAGGACCGTCGACCACCACTATCTTCTCGAATTTTCTCTGATCCTCTGTATGCTTCACGGAGCGCGACTCACGGCGGGCGCATGGCCGACGAAATACTGACGATCCGGGAGGTGGCCGAGCTTCTCAAGCTCAATGAGAAGACCGCCTACAAGCTCGCCCTCGCGGGCGAGATTCCCGGCTTCAAGGTCGGCGGGTCGTGGCGCTTCGAGCGGCAGGCGATCGCAAGCTGGATCAAGCGCAAGGTCGAGGAGCAACAGATAAGGACGACCGGCATGAAGGCCGGTGCAGGGGATTTATGAACGCCGTCGAGATCGAGGAAGCCATATCGGCGCTTGCCGAGCTGCCGTTCGACGGCGGCGAGTTCCCGTTCGCCTTCCTGCAAGCCTTCGGGAACAAGGACACCACGATCAAGCGGCTGCGCGCCGGATCGACCAACGCATCCGACCTGCCCGGCGGCGTTCTCCAACGGAACAACATCCATATCGCCGTCGCCGCGCCCGGCTCGGTGACGCAGACGCTTGCCGCGCTGCGAGCCAGCCCCGCCACGGCGAAGACCAAGGTGAGGTTCATCCTCGCCACCGATGGCGACGGCTTCGAGGCCGAGGAGTTGGAGTCCGGCGAGACGGTCGCCTGCGCCTATGCCGACTTCCCCAACCATTTCGGCTTCTTCCTGCCGCTGGCCGGGATCACGACGGTCAAGCAAATCCGCGAAAGCTCGTTCGACATCCGGGCGACCGGGCGCCTGAACCGGCTGTATGTGGAGCTGTTGAAGGACAACCCCGACTGGGGCGCGGCCGACCGCCGCCCCGACATGAATCATTTCATGGCCCGGCTGATCTTCTGCTTCTTCGCCGAGGATACCGACATCTTCCACCGCAGCTATCCCTTCACCGGCACGGTCGAGAAGATGAGCGACCGCGATTCGTCCAACACCCATGAGGTGATCGGCGAGCTGTTCCGCGCCATGAACACGCCGATCGCCGAGCGCGAGGCGGCCGGCATCGCCCGCTGGGCCAATCCCTTCCCTTATGTGAACGGCGGGCTGTTTTCGGGCAGCCTTGCCGTGCCGCGTTTCAGCAAGATCGCGCGCTCCTACCTACTCCATATCGGGAGCCTCGACTGGACGAAGATCAACCCGGACATTTTCGGGTCGATGATTCAGGCCGTCGCTGACGATGATGAGCGCGGCGCGCTGGGGATGCACTACACTAGCGTTCCCAACATCCTGAAAGTGCTGAACCCGCTGTTTCTGGACGACCTGCGGGCGCGGCTTGAGGAGGCGGGCGACAATAGCCGAATGCTGTTGAACCTGCGGCGACGCATGGGGCGGATCAGGTTGTTCGATCCCGCCTGCGGCAGCGGCAATTTCCTTGTCATTGCCTACAAGGAAATGCGGGCTATCGAGGCCGAGATCAACAGGCGGCGCGGCGAAGCCGACCGCGCATCCGAGATTCCGCTGACCAACTTTCGCGGCATCGAGTTGCGCGACTTCCCGGCTGAGGTTGCCCGCCTCGCCCTTATCATTGCCGAGTTCCAGTGCGACGTGCTGTATCGCGGGCAGAAGCTGGCGCTGGCCGAGTTCCTGCCGCTCGACGCGCAGAACTGGATCACCTGCGGCAATGCCCTGCGGCTCGATTGGTTGAGCGTATGCCCGCCGACCGGGACCGGCGTGAAGCACCATGCCGACGACCTGTTTCATACGCCGCTGAATCAGGCGCAGATCGACTTCGAGAATGAGGCCGGGGAGACCTACATCTGTGGTAATCCACCTTATCTTGGTAACACTTGGCAGACCGTTGAACAGAAAGCCGAAATACGCGCCATCGTTGGCGCGCGCAGTAGTTCGACGGGATTTCTCGATTACGTTTGCGGATGGGTAATTAAGGCAACGGACTATGTAACTGCGGCAGGGGGACGAGCCGCGTTCGTCTGCACTAATTCGATATGCCAAGGCCAGTCGGTTCCGATCCTTTGGCCTATCATCTACGGCGCAGGTTGCGACATTCTCTTCGCATTTACATCTTTTCGTTGGGCGAACCTTGCCAGCCATAATGCGGGCGTGACGGTTGCAATTCTTGGCCTGTCGGCCGAAACAAGCTCGTCACGACAACTTTACGAACATCAGGAAAACGGTGCAGTTGTCATCCGTGAGGGCGCCTCTATCACTCCGTATCTGACCATCGGCCCACGGATTATCGTGGAGAAGCAAGGTCAACCCAGCCCTGGCCTTGCAGTAATGGAGTTCGGCAATAAGCCCAGCGACGGCGGCCATTTGCTTCTAAGTCGCAGCGAACTAGAAGCACTGGCATTGTCGGCCGATCAGTGCGAGCGTTTGACACGGCGAATAGTAGGGTCCGAGGAATTTATAAATGGAACGGCCAGATTTTGCCTTTGGATCGAAGATCAGAATCTAAGTGATGCAACAAAAATTCCAGCGGTAAACCAACGAATCGAAGCAGTTCGAGCGCTCAGACTCGCAAGTCCGGATAAGGGTGCAAGAACCATTTTGGCAAAGCGTCCGCATCAATTGAAGCTCATGCGAATAGGGCAGCAATCTACGCTTGTGGTTCCTATTCACTCGTCGGAACGAAGGCCATATCTGCCGGTCGGTCTCGTAGGTAGTGACACGACGCCGACGAACGCCGCTTATGGCCTATACGACGCTCCCCTCTGGAACCTCGCGCTGATTGCCTCGCGCTTACATCTTGTTTGGATTGCCACCGTATGTGGCAAGCTGGAAACCCGATACCGCTATTCCAACACGCTCGGCTGGAACACCTTCCCCCTACCTGTTACCGGTCTTACCGAGAAGAATAAGGCGGACCTGACCCGCTGCGCCGAGGACATTCTGTTGGCGCGCGAGGCGCATTTCCCGGCGACCATTGCAGACCTTTACGATCCCGATCATATGCCCGCCGACTTGCGCGAGGCGCATGAGCGCAACGACGAGGTATTGGAGCGCATCTATGTCGGCCGCCGCTTTCGCAATGACACGGAGCGGCTGGAGAAGCTGTTTGAACTCTACACGAAGATGACCGCCTCACCTAGCGCAACGGCAAAAAAGAAGAGAGCCGGGGCGGCATGAGCGAGTTCAATCGCATGACTATCGTTGCCGCTGCCGAGGTAGCTGCCGACTTCAATTCGCACAGCGATATGGAAGTCTTGGAGGTTCAATGGGGCATTGATGGGCGATGCAGTGCATCCAGCAAGTCTGCGCGCGTTGCGAGCTGGGCGAAGCTCGCCTGCGACGAAGAACTTACCGTGATGACCGAAAATGGCCGAGTCTCGCTTGAACGGGCGCTGGTCGAGACCGCAATTACCGCTCCCGAGGCGCGCCGAGATTCAGTGTCGTGGAACAGGCTGGTTGCGGGCCTTCGGTTCGATGGCTTCGAGGTTGTGGAAACGGAGATCAGCGTTACCTCTAGGTTTTCTTGGGATGGCGAAGCGACCAAAAAAATCCTGACGCTTGTGCGGATGCTGCCGGAAGACATTCCCGGATTGGATTTCCGGGAAGCTGAGAGCGAAGTTGTTACCCTTCTGGATCGCAGCGGATTCACCGTCGCCAGGGGGCATCTGAAACAAGCGGTGTCGGCATTTCAGAGGGGCGAATGGTCTTCGGCCAATGGTGAGCTTCGCAATTTCTATGAGAGCTACCTGAACGAAATTGCCGTCGCTCTTGGTTATGTCGGCGGCGATGACAGCAAGGCAAAGCGCGATTTCCTTGGCGCTAGCGTCCAGCCGCCGTTCTTGCTCGCAGACTACAATGAGTGGAATGCAAACAATCAGAAACCCCAATACATTCAGGGGCTGATGAGCCGGATGCACCCGCATGGTGGGCATCCGGGTCTATCCGAGGAAGAAGATGCGACCTTCCGGCTTCAGATAACGCTGATAACCGCCCGCCTTTTCCTTCGCCGATTTTGTCAACGAAAGGCGGCTTAATATGGTCAGCACGGTCCCCTCCGTCTCCGTTTCTTATGCCCGCAACGGTTCGTCGACCAAGGCCAACGCCCTCGGGATGCGGCCCACGCAGGAGCGCGTCTATGAAAAGCGCGGCGAGCAATATCTGCTCATCAAGTCGCCGCCGGCATCGGGCAAGAGCCGCGCGCTCATGTTCGTCGCGCTCGACAAGCTCGCTAACCAGGGGCTCAAGCAAGCCATTATCGTCGTGCCGGAGAAGAGCATCGGCGCGAGCTTCAACGACGAGCCGTTGACGACGTATGGATTTTGGGCGGATTGGCATGTCGAGGCGAAGTGGAATCTCTGCAACGCGCCGGGCGGTGACAATGGTGGCAAGGTCAATTCCGTCGAGGTGTTTTTAGGTAGCGGCGACAAGGTGCTGGTTTGCACCCACGCCACCTTCCGCTTCGCCGTGGACAGGTTCGGCGTGGAGGCGTTCGATGATCGCCTCATCGCCGTGGACGAATTCCATCATGTCTCGGCCGATCCCGACAGCAGACTCGGCCAGCATCTCGGCCGACTGATCGCCCGCGAGAAGACGCATATCGTGGCGATGACGGGTTCATATTTCCGTGGCGACGCCGTGCCGGTGTTGACCCCACAGGACGAGGCGAAATTCGAGTCCGTCACCTACACCTATTACGAACAGCTCAACGGCTACGAATATCTGAAGCAGCTCGACATCGGTTATTTCTTCTATTCCGACTCTTATGCGGACGATATTCTGGAGGTGCTCGATCCCGCCGAGAAAACCATTGTCCATATTCCGAACGTCAATTCACGCGAAAGCACGAAGGATAAAATCAAGGAAGTCGAACACATCATCGGCGCGCTCGGTGACTGGCAGGGCATCGACGCTGCCACGGGATTCCAGCTTGTCAAAACGCCGGGTGGCCGGACGCTGCGCATTGCCGATCTTGTCGATGATGACACGAACAAGCGCGACCGTGTTTCTCTGGCGCTGAAAGACCCCACGCAGAAAAACAACCGCGATCATGTGGACATCATCATCGCGCTGGGCATGGCCAAGGAAGGCTTCGACTGGATTTGGTGCGAGCACGCTTTGACGGTGGGCTATCGCTCCAGCCTAACCGAGATCGTGCAGATCATCGGGCGCGCGACCCGCGATGCGCCGAATAAGACCCGCGCGCGCTTCACCAACCTGATCGCCGAACCCGACGCCGCCGAGGACGCCGTGACCGAGGCCGTCAACGACACGTTGAAGGCCATCGCCGCCAGCCTCCTCATGGAGCAGGTGCTTGCCCCGCGCTTCGAGTTCAAACCGAAGAATCCGCAGAGTGGGCCGACCGAAGGCTTCGACTATGGCGAAGGCGGCTACGATCCGAACAAATGCAATGTTGGCTTCAACGAGGAACGTGGCGTCTTCCAGTTCGAGATCAAGGGCCTTGTCGAGCCCAAGAGTCACGAGGCTGCGCGTATCTGTCAGCAGGATTTGAACGAGGTGATCGCCGCCTTCGTGCAGGACAAGACGACCATCGAGCGCGGTCTGTTCGACGACGAGCTGGTGCCCGAGGAACTGACGCAGGTCCGCATGGGCAAGATCGTGAAGGACAAATATCCCGAGTTGAGCGACGAAGACCAGGAAGCGGTGCGCCAGCACGCTATCGCCGCGCTCAACATCACGCAGCAGGCCAAGCAATCCATGCTTGATCGCGTGAATGGCGAACCCACCGCCAACACCGCCCTGATCGACGGCGTACGCAAGTTTGCGATGGACGTGCGCGAACTCGACATCGACCTGATCGACCGCATCAACCCGTTCAAGGAAGCCTATTCAATCCTCGCCAAAACGATGAACGAGGAACGCCTGCAACAGGTGAAGGCCGCGATTGCCGCGAAGCGCACCACGCTGACGCCGGAGGAGGCGAAGGACTACGCCGTGCGCGCGGTTAAGTTTAAGAAGGAGCGCGGACGGCTGCCTTCGATCAACTCGACCGATGCCTGGGAAAAGCTGCTGGCCGAAGGCGCAGCCGCCTTCGTGCGCTTCAAGGATGAGGGCCGCTATGAGTGACCTTGACCTTGATGAACTGCGCGACGAACTCGCGGATTTCGCCCAGCCTGAAAAGAAGGGCGGACGCTCCGCGCGCGAGGAACGCATCATTGCGGGCTTCGAGGAAATTCAGCGTTTCGCCGATCAGCATGGCCGCCCCCCGCAACACGGCGAGGGGCGTGACATCTTCGAGCGGCTTTACGCCACGCGCCTCGACCGCCTGCGCGCGCTGGAGGAGTGCCGTTCTCTTCTTGCACCGCTCGATCACCAAGGCTTGCTTGCGGTTGCAGAGGATGCGATTGCCGCTCCAGCGGAGGAAATGGACGACGATGAGCTGCTCGCCGAGCTAGAGGACGCGGCAGGTGCGACGGACATCACCGATCTTCGCCACGTCCGCACCACCGCTGAAAAGCGCGCCGCCGAGGAAATCGCCAACCGCGAACGGTGCGAGGACTTTGGCCGCTTCAAGCCCCTGTTCACGGCCGTTCAGAACGACCTCGACAGCGGCGTGCGCATCACCCAACCGATCCGTAAGGACGCCGGCTTCCTGAAAACCAACATCAGGGCCGGGGAGTTTTTTATCCTTGGCGGCCAAGTCGCCTACGTCGCCGAAGTTGGCGAGCCCTTCAAAGCGCCCAATGGTCAAAGCGACGCCCGCCTTCGCGTCGTCTATTCCAACGGCACCGAGAGCGACCTGTTGCTCCGCTCTCTGCAACGCGCCCTCTACAAGGACGAGGTGAGCCGCCGCGTGTCGGAACCGAGCGCCGGGCCGCTGTTCGCCAACGAAAGCGAAGCCGACGACCTCGCCAGCGGCACCATCTATGTTTTGCGCAGCCAGTCGGACAATGCCATTGTCGCCGCCAACCGCGACCTCGTTCACAAGATCGGCGTCACCGGCGGCGATGTCGCCAAGCGCATCGCCAACGCCAAGCTGGACCCGACCTTCCTGCTGGCGGACGTGGAGATCGTGGCGACCTACAAGCTGTTCAACATCAGCCGCATCAAGCTCGAAAACCTGATCCACCGCATCTTCGACCCGGCCCGGCTCGATATCGAGATCAAGGACAGATTCGGCAACCCGGTCATCCCGCGTGAATGGTTCCTTGTGCCGTTATTCGTGATCGACGACGCGGTGGAGAAGATCAAGGACGGCACGATCACCGGATATATCTACGATCCGAAGAGCGCCGGTCTGGTAAAGCACAGCGCGTCACTCCTGCCGAGGGGCTCGGCATGAGCAATGTCAACGTTAAGCGGCTGGTCGCGAACATCCGTTCCGGCACCAATATATACACGCCGCTGGTCGAGTTGGTCGTGAATGCGATTCAGGCGATTGACGCCAAAGGCATACAGAACGGCTTGGTCGAAATCGAAGTTCTCCGAAACGGGCAGGCCGACATGATCGACCGCCTTGAGGACGTTGATGGTTTCAGGGTCAAGGATAACGGCATAGGCTTCACCAAGACCAACCGTGACGCCTTCGACACCCTCTACACCGAGCAGAAAATCGCGGATGGCGGAAAGGGATTTGGCCGCTTCACCTGCCTTAAATATTTTGACCGGGTGAAAGTATCCAGCACCTTCGCCGAAGGTGACGCCTTCCGTGATCGTTCTTTCAGGATGGGCTTGGACAAGGACATCATCGTCGATGAAAAGGAAGGTTCGTCCCAGGCGCAGGCAACTGGCACAGTCGTCGAGATTTCGGGCATCAAGTCGGTTAGATTTCCCGACAAGAAGCTCGAAACCATTAGCCGGGTCGTGGTGGAACGGTTGCTGCCCTATTTCGTGGACCAGGACCGCCCCTGTCCGCGCGTGGTGATTCGGGAGGCCAAAAATCCATCCGCTGACGCTGGAACGCCGTCTGCGCCGCTCTCCCTCAATGACTATCTGGACAAGCAGAACAGCCAGATCGTCGAAATGAAGGTGGACGAAGGGACGTTTTCGCTATCGGCGAACGAGGATGAAAAATCCTTTCAGGTCCGCGTGTTCAAATTCTTCGCGCCGCGAACGGCGAAGAGCAAGGTCAGCCTCGTCGCGCATCGGCGGGAGGTGACGGATAATGCGCTCCAAACATACATTTCCGAATTTGCGGAGGAGTTCTTCGAGCCGGGGCCGGATCAGGATTTGGCCAAGGGGCGCAACTTCGTGATCAAAGCCTATGTGTTCGGCGACTACCTGAACGACAACGTATCCCTCGAACGAGGCGAATTTCGCTTTCAGACCGACATCGACCTGTTGAACGGCATATCCCAGAACGACATAGAGCAGAGAGCCGCAGAGGTCGCGCAATCGGCCGTAGGCGCGGAGATCGCCGAACGGAAGAAGCGCAAGGAGGTGCGCATCGCGGAGTATGTGACCAATGACGCGCCCTGGCATCGCATCCTTGCAAAAGAGGTCGATTTCAGCGCCCTGCCTATGCGGCCATCAAATCAGGACATCGAGCTTCATCTCCAAAAGAAGAAATATGAGCAGGAGATAGCGACGCGAACGCAGGTCACGGCGCTGCTGAACTCTGAAAACCCGGATGAGCTTGGCGAAAAAATCGCGCAGTTGATTGAGAAAATTTCGGACAATAGCAAGAACGACCTGATCCACTACGTCTCCATGCGTAAATGCGTCCTTGAGTTGTTCTCGAAATCGCTGGAAATCAAAGCCGATGGGAAACACAAATCCGAAGGCGAGGTGCATGACATCATCATGCCCCGCAAGAAGGATTCCGAGGAACTGAACTACGAGGCGCACAATCTCTGGATTTTGGACGAACGGCTGAATTTCACGTCCTATATGTCGTCCGACAAACCCCTAAAACCGTCGGGAGATCGCACGGACATAACCATTTATAACCGCCGCGTAGCCTATCGTGGTGATAATGAAACCAGTAATCCCATAACGATTTTTGAGTTCAAGAAGCCTCAACGGGACGATTTTGCCAACCCGTCCTCCAAGGAGGACCCAATTCAACAGATCATCCGCTATGTCAATCAAATCCGAGAAGGCAAGTTCAAGACCCCAACCGGCCGTGATATTCTCGTGAACGACACGACGCCGTTCTACGGTTATGTCGTCTGCGACCTAACCCAAAAGGTCAAAGACTGGCTCCAAAAAGAGAAGAACTTTACGCCGATGCCTGATGGCCTGGGATGGTTCAACTGGTTCGGGAACATCAGCCTCTACATGGAGGTGGTTAGCTGGACGAAGCTGCTCCGCGACGCAGAAATGCGGAATAAGATATTTTTCAACAAGCTCGGTATCGACTGAACGGCCCGGTGGTTGGTCGCTATAACGGAAACGTAATCTTCACTACTATCGGTCGTGGTCTAGCAAGGTGGACGAGGGGCATCTGCTCTCGAAGTTCCGTCTCTTTTGGTCTGCATTTTCCCGGCGCTCGTTTATGATGCGAGCGCATTTATGACGGGACGGATCGCCATATAGAATCCACGAATCCAGCGCCCTTACCCTGGTGGTATCGCAGTTGGTATGGATTCGGGGCCTGAGCGGAAAGCCGAATACTTACAATGCGAACTCAAACCCATTGACCATCGAGTGGGAGTGAGGGCTTCGACCGACGCTTCCGATCGATCGGGTTCCACAGGCGCCCGATGTTGAAGCCATATTGGATAACCACGACAGAGCCGATGTGCCTCGGTTACGGCGTCACCGCTCGGTCGGTCGACGACGCCGAGACGCAATTGAGGCGCGTGCTCGCAGACGATCATGCCATCACAAAGATTACACTGCTGCACGATATCCGATCGCTGGATCAGAACCACGTCGCGTGCAACATGGGAAACATGCTTCGCCGGGGCATCTGGTATCCGCTCGGATATGAAAATCCGATGGACTGACGCCGCGCCGCACGCCCTGCCCCATCACATCCCCGTGACCACCGGCTCCCCGGCCTTCTGCCAGCCGATGATGCCGCCGCCGAAATGCGTGCTCACGTCGCGGCGGCCGAAGAGGCGGGCCTGCTCCATGGCGTTCACCGAGCGCTTGCCGGAACGGCAATAGACCACGACCTTCTGGCCCTCGGCCGGAGCCGGAATCTTGGCTGGATCGAAGGCTGACAGCGGCACGAACAAAGCGCCTTCGATATGGCCCTGGGCGTATTCGTCCGCCTCGCGCACATCGACGAGAATGATCGATTTGTCGGCGATGCCGCTCTTCAGATCGTCGAGGCTGATCTCGCTATACCACTCGGCCATTTCGCTCTTCCCAAAATCTCTGCGCGGCCACGCGGGCTTTGGCCGTAGCCGCAAAGGCTCGGGCAGCGGCTTGAAGCGTCGCGCGGGCGCGTTAGGTGGCAAGCCCTCGGGGGCGTTGTTTCCGCCATTTGACACAGGAGCTCCACAAATGTCCAGGAATGCATCGCTCGCGCTCGCGGCCACTGTCGCGCTCGTCGTCGCGGCCTCGCCCGCCTTCGCCGAAGTGCAGATGTTCAAGGGCGATCTCTCCGGCGGCGCGGAAAATCCGCCGAGCGCGAGCAAGGGCGTCGGCTCCATCGCCGTCACTCTCGATCCCAAGACGCGGAAAATCAGCTGGAAGGGCTATTTTGTCGGCCTCGAGGGCCAGGAGATGAAGGCGCATTTCCACGGTCCCGCCAAGGCCGGCGAGAAAGCCGCGCCGGTGCTGCCGGTCGAGGCCGTGGAGGAGACCTTCCAGGGCTCGGCGACGCTCGACGCCAAGCAGGTCAAGCAGCTCGAGGACGGCCAATGGTATTTCAACGTCCATTCGGCCAAGCATCCCGAGGGCGAGCTGCGCGGGCAGCTGAACCGCGTCCGGTAACGCCCTGCCCTATTGCGGATTCTCGAGGCTAAAGGTCTGCGCGCCTTCGTCATAGGCGAAAATCTCGCCATAGCGGCCCCAGGTGGTGACGCTGCGCAGCGTCATCTCCGCATAGTCCTCGCTCATATAATCCTCGAGCTCCTCGCGGAAGCGGGTGGCCGGCGCGTAATGCGACGGCCGCTCGTCCAGCACGCGGCGGATGCGCTGCGCCAGCGGCACATAGGCGAGCAAATGGTCGCCGAACAGCTTCTTGCGCTGGTCGACGTCCATTTCCGCGAAGCGCTTGCCGGCCGTCGTGAGCTTTATGTCGCCCTCGGCGAGCTCGGCGAAACGCAAGAGCTGCAGCGTTTCGGCGACGGGGAAGAGATCGTCGATCTCGAGTTGCAGGCTGTCCGCGAGCGCAGGGAGATCGGCCTTGCCGTCATAGGGCGGCGCGGCGACCTCCTCGATCATGCCGGCGAGCGTGTTGGTGGAGACCGTCGGCAGCGCCATGCCGAGGCCGAGCCCGGGGAAAGTCCCCTCGCGCTTGGGCGGCTCGGCGCGGCGCGTCATCAGCGCGTAAATCTGGTCCACGAGCTGGCGGAACTCGGGATCGAGCCGATTGCGCGGATGCGCCAGCGTCACGCGAATTTCCGCGGCGATGCGGCCCGGATTGGAGGAGAGCACGACGATGCGGTCGCACATCAGCACCGCCTCCTCGATATTATGCGTCACCATCAATATCGATTTGATCGGCATGCGGCCTTCGACCCACAGATCGAGGAGATCGGTGCGCAAGGTCTCCGCGGTCAGCACGTCGAGCGCCGAGAAGGGCTCGTCCATCAAGAGAATATTGGGCGCGACGACGAGCGCGCGCGCAAAGCCGACGCGCTGGCGCATGCCGCCGGAAATCTCCTTGGGAAAAGCGTTCTCGAAGCCGTCGAGGCCGATGATGTCGATCGCCTTCAGCGCGCGGCGGCGCGCGTCCGCCTCGCGCACGCCCTTGGCGCGCAGGCCGAGCTCCACATTGGCGAGCACGGAGAGCCAGGGAAACAGGGCGAAGCTCTGAAACACCATGGCGACGCCATCGACCGGGCCGGCCACTTTCTCGCCGCGATAGAGAACGTCGCCCCCCGTCGGCCGCGCCAGGCCGGAAACGATGCGCAGCAGCGAGGATTTGCCGCAGCCGGAACGCCCGAGCAGGCCGACGATCTCGCCATCGTCGAGCCGCAGCGAGATATCGTCGAGAACGAGCGGGCCTTTTTCGCCGGAAGAGCGGCCATAGGCCTGGAAGACATTGCGGAGCTCGAGCAGAGGCGCTTTCGTCGCGGACATGGCGGAACCCTTCAGGAGAGGCGCAGGCGCCGTTCGACGAAGCCGAACAATTGGCGCCAGAAGAGACGGTTGAACAAAATGACGACGACGCTCATCAGCGAGACGCCGAGCACGATCTTCGGATAGTCGCCGGCCGCCGTCGCCGCGGCGATATAGGCGCCTATGCCCTGCGCCTCGATCGTGTCGTCGCCCCATTTCACATATTCGGCGACGATGGAGGCGTTCCAAGAGCCGCCCGAGGCGGTGAGCGCGCCGGTCACATAATAGGGGAAGATCGCCGGCAGAATGACATTCTTCCACCAGGTGAAGCCGCGAATGCGGAAATTCGCGGAGACCTCGCGCAGATCGTTCGGAAAGGCCGACGCGCCGGCGATGACATTGAACAATATGTACCATTGCGTGCCGAAGATGATCAGCAGCGACAGCCATATGTCGGGATCGAGCCGGAAGGTGAGAATGCCGACAACCGCTATGGGGAAGAGCACATTCGCCGGAAAGGCCGCCAGAAATTGCGCCAGCGGCTGAATCTTCTCGGCAATGCGCGGACGCAGGCCCACAAAGACGCCGATCGGAACCCAGATCAGCGTGGCGAGCGCGATCAGCACGACGACACGGATCAGCGTGTAGAATGTCAGCAGCAGCGCATGGCGAAGCTCGTCCAGGCTAACGGCGCTGCGCACGAATTCGAACACGAGATAGAGCGAATAGAAGAACACCGCGCCGATCGCCGCGAACCAGACGATATCGAAGAGGACGGAGGCCCGCCGGCTCTGCGGCAGGCGCGGCGCCGCAAAGGGCAAGGCCATTTTCCAAAGCGAAGCGCGGCGCAGCAGCGAGGCCGGCCAGGAGGCCGCGACGCGCAGCCAGCGCGTGCGCACGAAGAGATCGCGCACCCAGCTCTCGGCTTCGTCCTGCGAGGCGGAGAGCTCGACGCGGAACTTGCCCGAGAAGGCGACGATGGGCCGAAACAGCAATTGGTCATAAGCGAGAATGATGAGCGCCACCGCGACCACCGCCGCCACGACGCAATCGATGCGCTTGCTCTCGATCGCGAGGGCGAGATAGGAGCCGACGCCCGGCAGACGCACATTCACGTCGCCGACGGTGATCGCCTCCGAGGCGACGACGAAGAACCAGCCGCCGGACATGGACATCATCATGTTCCAGATGAGGCCTGGCATGGCGAAGGGCGCCTCGAGCTGCCAGAATTTCTGCCAGGCTGTGAGACCGAAGCTCTTGGCCACCTCGTCGAGATCGCGCGGCACGGTGCGCAGCGACTGGTGGAAGGAGAAGGCCATGTTCCAGGCCTGACTGGTGAAGATGGCGAAAATCGCCGCGCCCTCCGCGCCCAAAGTCGAGCCGGGGAAGAGGCCGAGGAAGAAAGTCACCGTGAAGGAGAGAAAGCCGAGCACCGGCACCGACTGCAGCACATCGAGCAACGGCACGAGGATCATCTCGGCGCGCCGGCTCTTGGCGGCGAGAGTGGCGTAGACGAGCGTGAAGAGCAGCGAGAAGCCGATCGCCGCGAACATGCGCAGAGTGGTGCGCAGGCCGTAATAGGGCAGCGCCGAATAATCGAGCGACAATTGCGCCGTCTCGGGCGCCTCGAGCGGCAGCGCCATGCCGCGCCAGCCGAAAGCAGCGAGCGCGAAAACGCCGAGGACGAGCGCGAGGGCGACGATATCCCACAGATTGGGCAGAGTGCGGCGGCCGAGCGAGGTGAGCGCGACGAAATTATTGAGCATGAACGACCGGCTTTCGGCGAAGCGAGGCGCAGAGATGGCCGGCGGCTGGGGCTCCGGCGGGAGAGCATGTCGCACAGCCGGATATCGCCGTCACCTCCCGAAAGACGGGAATCGAGCGGCCCCTACGCTACGCGTCGCCGTCCAATGGCCAAGCCAGATGACAATTGCGTGTCGCCGCCGAGCGGGATCGCGGAAAAGCGGTTTCAGGCCGGCTCAGAAATTATTGGGAAATGAATTCCGAGCGCTCAGCGCGCCCCCATGGGCGCGGCGCGGGAGTCGCGGCGGGCCTCTCCCTTGGGCAGAGAGCCGGTCGGCGCGGGATCGATGCGCGCGCTGTCGAGCCGATCGAGCCTTTGCTCGAGCCGCTCCAGCCGCGAGGCGCCCGAATCGCGCGCCGTCTCCAGCGCGCGCAGCCGCGCCCCGGCGCGCAGCGCCTCCTCGTCATGGCGTAGCGATTCGATCAGCGCCCGCGTCGCCCGCGCCTCGTCCAGCAGGCGGGCGATCTCGCGACGCTGCTCGAGCCCGAAAGAGACTTCCGGCTTCCAGTCGAGCGCCTTGGCGAGAGTCTGGCCGTCTATGCTCTGCGCGGCCTGCAGCGCATTTTTGACGCCGGTGCGCGAGCCCAGAGAAAAGCCGGCCGCCGCGCCTGCGCCGATCGATACGGCGACGACGACGAGAAGCCGGGACATTCGGAGGCCATTGGGCCGCGAAGGGGGCGCTGCGCGGCGCGCTGCCATCGACATGAGAGACCTCCTGAGCGACGCCGAGGCGATGTCTCAGTGGTCCGAGTGTCCGCGCCCATGGTTAACGGCGCGTTAAGCGCGAATGGCCGCCGGCGCGAGACGCGTCCGACGGCCGGAACGATGCGTTTCGAAGAGCGCTTCGTCAGTGCGCGCGCTGCTTCATGGCGCGATGCGGAATGTCGCTATAGGGCGCGATGCCATGGCCGCCGACCGAGGAGCGCCACTGATTATTGTAGGAGCGGCCTTGGCTGGAGGAGGAGCGGCCCTGGATCGCCGAACGGCCCTGCGAGCCGCTCTGGCCGGCGACGCGCGCCTTGCCGGGGGCCTTGCCATATTTGGAATATTTCTGAGACGACCAGCTTCCGCCCGCGGCGGAGGAGCGGCCTTTCGCCGCCTTGGAGGCGCGCGAGCCCGGATAGTCCTGATAACGAGCCTTGGCGATATCTGAGGCCGCGCCGGCGGCGAGCGCCGGAACCGCCGAGGGCAAAGCAAGCGCCGGAGCCGTCATCGCCGGTAGAGAGATGGCCAGCAATCCGAGCGCGACCGCGCCCATCGTCAGATTCGTGAGGTTCATTTGCACACTCCCGTATCGCGAGCCCTGCGTGAGGTCCCGCGGCGGCCCCCCAGGGCGTCACAACGTGCGGGACGCGGGTCGGTTCCCTCGGCTCTCGTCGCGCCCCGCCGCGCTGGAGCCCACCCGAAGGGGCGGCGGAGCGCAAGATTGCAAGTGGAGGCGACGCTACCTATAGTCCGCGCCAATTCCGGCCGCGATCATCAGGTAAAGAGCCGGAGCCCCGCAAAGCCCAAGGGAAGCCCCAAATCATGCTGGAAGGCCTGCGCATCGCCTCGCAACATCGGATCGGCCGCATCATCCTCGGGCTCGTCATGGGCTTTATCGCGCTGAGCTTCGCGGTGTGGGGCATAGGCGACGTGTTCCGCGGCTTCACCTCCACGCGCCTCGCCAAGGTCGGCGCGGGCGAGATTTCGGTCGAAGCCTATCGCAGCGCCTATCAGAACGAGCTGCGCCGCCTGCAGCAGCGCGCCCGCCGCGCCATCACCAATGAGGAGGCCCGCCGCTTCGGCCTCGATCAGCAGGTGCTGCAGCGCATGATCACCGATCTCTCCCTCGACCAGAAGACGAAGGCGCTCGGCCTCGCCATCTCCGAGGACGAGACCTTGCGCCTCACCCGCGACGAGAATGTCTTCAAGGGTCCGACCGGCAAGTTCGACTCCGACCGCTTCAAGCAGCTCATTCGCGACGCCGGCTATACGGAGCGCAGCTTCCTCCTCGAGCAGAAGGGAAGCTATCTGCGCAAGTCGCTGACCGATTCCATCGTGACCGGCCTGGAGCCGCCGCGCCTCGTGCTGGAGGCGCTGCATCGCTTCCGCAACGAGGTCCGCGAGATCGACTACTTCCTGCTCCCCGCCTCCGCCGTGGGCGAGATCGCCAAGCCGACCGAGGAAGAGCTGAAGAAATATTTCGCCGATCGCGAGCAGAGCTTCCGCGCCCGCGAATATCGCAAGCTCGCGCTCCTCGCCGTGACGCCGGCCTCGCTCGCCAAGCCGCAGGAGGTCGCCGAGGCCGATGTCCGCAAGCTCTATGACGAGGTGAAGGCCAAGCGTTACGGCACGGCGGAGAAGCGCCATTTGCGCCAGATTCTCTTCGCCTCCAAAGACGAAGCCGAGAAGGCGCTGGAACGTCTGAAGGGCGGCCTCTCCTTCGACGCGCTGGCGGGCGAGCGCAAGCTTTCGCAAAAGGACATAGACCTCGGCCTGCTCGAGGCGCATGACCTCGGCGACAAGCAGATCGCCGAGAAAGTCTTCGCCCCGCGCGAGCCGGGCTTCGTCGGCCCCATTCAGACCGCCTTCGGCGCGGCGATCCTTCAGGTCGAGAAGATCATCCCCAGCGTTTTCACGCGCAGCTATGAGGAGGCCGCCGACGAGCTGCGCCGCGAGATCGCGCAGGAGCGCTCGGCGCCGTCCGTGCGCAAGCTGCATGACGCGATCGAGGATCAGCGCACCGGCGGCAAGACGCTGGCCGAGGCGGCCAAGGCCGCCGGCCTCGATGTCGCGACGATAGAGGCTGTGGATTCGACCGGCCTCGACCCCGCCGGCAAGAACGTTCCCGGCCTCTTCGGCTCCGAGGACATATTGAAGGCGGTGTTCGCCTCCGACGTCGGCGTCGACAATGACACTGTGCCGACGCGCGACGGCGGCTATGTCTGGTTCGAGATCGCCAAGGTGGAGCCGGCGCGCCAGCGCAGCTTCGACGAGGTGAAGGAAGCCGTCGAGACCGCTTTGCGCGGAGAGAAGCAGCAGAAGGCGCTGACCGAGCGCGCCGATGCGCTGACCGCGGAGCTGCGCGGCGGCAAGGCGATAGAGGATGTCGCCAAGGGCGCCGGCGCCGAGGTCCGGCATGTCAGCGATGTGAAGCGCGCGCCGCATCAGGAGCTGTCGACCGCGGCCATCGTCGCCATTTTCGACGTGGCGTCCAAGGGCGCCGGCTCCGCCGCCGTCGATGGCGGGCGCCTCGTCTTCGAGGTGAAGAGCGCGTCGACGCCGGCCTATGATCCCGCCTCCATCGAGGCGAAGGCGGCGGCGGACCAGCTGCGGCCGGCCTTCACCAATGATATTCTCGAGCAATATGTCGGCGCGCTCGAGAAGGTCTTCAACGTCTCGATCAACGAGCATGCGTTGCAGGCGGCGACCGGCGGAGCGGAACAGAACCAGTGAGCGCATTGTCCGAACCTTCGTTCGACGAATTCGCCGCCGCCCATGAGACCGGCCGCGCGTCGCTGGTGGCGACGCGGCTCGTCGCCGATCTGGAGACGCCGGTCGCGGCCTATCTGAAGCTGACGCGCGCGCGGACGGCCAATGTCTTCCTGCTCGAATCGGTGGAGGGCGGCGCCGCGCGCGGCCGCTACTCGATGATCGGGCTCGATCCAGACGTCGTGTTCCGCATCCATGGCGAGAAGGCCGAGATCAATCGCCGCGCGCTGCGTGACGCGAATGCTTTCGAGCCCTGCGCGAAACCGCCGCTCGATGCGCTACGCGAGCTGCTCGCCGAATCCGAGATCGACGAGGTCGCGCATCTGCCGCCCATGGCGGCGGGCGTGTTCGGCTATCTCGGCTATGACACTGTGCGGCTGATGGAGCGCCTCGCCCCGGCCAAGGACGATAAGATCGGCGTGCCCGACGCGATCTTGCTGCGGCCGACCGCCATGGTCGTCTTCGACAATGTGCGCGACGAGATCATCGTGGTGACGCCCGCCCGCCCGGCGGCCGGCGTTTCCGCCCAGGCCGCCTATGAGGCGGCGCTCGCGCGGCTCGATTTGGTGGTCGCGACCTTGGAGGCGCCGCTCGAGCAGCGCGAGGCGGAGGCCGATCCGCATCTTCTCGCCGAGGAGCCGGTCTCCAACACGGCGCCCGAGCGTTTCCTGGAAATGGTCGAGCGCGCCAAGGATTACATTCGCGCCGGCGACATCTTTCAGGTCGTGCTGTCGCAGCGCTTCACCGCGCCTTTCGCTCTGCCGGCCTTCGCGCTCTATCGCGCGCTGCGCCGCGTCAATCCGGCGCCCTTTCTGTGCTTTCTCAATTTCGGCGACTTCCAGATCGTCTGCTCATCGCCGGAGATTCTGGTGCGCGTCGCCGAGGGCAAGGTGACGATCCGCCCCATCGCCGGCACGCGCTGGCGCAGCGCCGTGAAGGCGGAGGACGAGCGCCTCGCCGCCGAGCTTCTCGCCGATGAGAAAGAGCGCGCCGAGCATTTGATGCTGCTCGATCTCGGACGCAATGACGTCGGCCGCGTCGCCGCGACGGGAAGCGTGCGGGTGACGGACAGCTTCACCATCGAGCGCTACAGCCATGTGATGCATATCGTCTCCAATGTGGAAGGCGCGCTCGATCCCGCGCGCGACTGCATAGACGCGCTCGCCGCCGGCTTTCCGGCCGGCACGGTCTCCGGCGCGCCCAAGGTGCGCGCCATGGAGATCATCGACGAATTGGAGACGGACAAGCGCGGCATTTATGGCGGCTGCATCGGCTATTTCGGCGCCGGCGGACAGATGGACACTTGCATCGTGCTGCGCACGGCGATCGTGAAAGACGGCAAGATGCATGTGCAGGCGGGCGCCGGCGTCGTCTATGACAGCGACCCCGATTACGAGCATCGCGAGACGGTGAACAAATCCAAGGCGCTGTTCCGCGCCGCCGAGGAAGCCGTGCGCTTCGCAACGCGCGCGCGGCGCGGGCAGTAGAGCCGGAGCGAAAGAGGCGGCGCGTGACCGAGCATACGCTCTATGAGGAGGCGGACGACCCGCACCGGCCGATCCGTCTCGGCGACGCGGGCGCGGCGGGGCAGTCGGCGCGCTGGGGCCATATGCTCACGCTGTTCATGCGCGTCATGGCGCTATTCTGGCTGCTGCAGGGCGTGATGCAATGGGTCATCGTGCTCACCGCGAGCAAGCCCATATTCGACGAGACGCCGACCAACGCCGCGATCGCCGTCGTGTTCTTCGCCGTGCTCGATCTCGTCGCCGGCGTCGGCCTCTGGCTGGCGACGCCCTGGGGCGGCGTGCTGTGGCTGCTCATCGCCGGCGCGCAAATCTTCGTGACCTTGAGCGTGCCGGGGTTTTTCGCCGGCGGCTATTGGCTCATCGCCCTCGATCTCGCGCTCATCGGCCTCTATTTCTTCCTCACCTTCGAGGCCGGCCGCGATTATGAGGCCCAGCGCCTGCGCGAGAAGCGCCGCCGGCGGCGCGGTCCCGAGGCCGAGGCCGTCGACGGCCGCTTCAGCCGCCTGCAACGGCAGGCGCGCGCGCTTCTCGCCCGGCTCGGCCGGTGAGGCGCGCGGCCCACGCCGCGACACGGCTAATACAATTCTAACGATTTGATTCACCACCCATTTACCGCATCGACGGTAGTGGAAGTAAACGACGGATTCAGGCTGTTGTTTAAAGCGGTCTTCATTCGCGGCGGATAGGTTCTGGTCCATCGAGACACGGACCGGACTTTCGAATATCCGGCGCAAAAGACGAGACGGAGCTTGTTCATGAATACGGCGTCGAAGACCGAGGCGGCGCAGGTCCGCTCGGAGAAGATCAACGAAATTCGTCCGATCTATCTCGAATCCCTCACTCTGGTGGAGCGTCTGCACCGCCGGCTGCTCGATGTCATCAAAGACGAGTTCGACCGCCGCAATCGCGGCGACGTCAATTCCGTGCAGGCGCTCCTGCTCTACAATATCGGCGACAAGGAGCTCACCGCGAGCGAGCTGCGCACGCGCGGCTATTATCTCGGCTCCAACGTCTCCTACAATGTCAAGAAGCTCGTCGAGATGGGCTATCTCCACCACGCCCGCTCGCGCGTCGATCGTCGCTCCGTGCGCATCAGCCTCACGCCCAAGGGCAAGGAGGTTCATGATATCGTCGCAGCCCTCTACGAGAAGCATGCGACCACGGTGGAGCAGATCGGCGGCGTTTCCACCGCCGAGTTCCGCACCGTCAACACCGCCCTGACGCGCCTCGAGCGCTTCTGGACGGATCAGATTCGCTATCGCCTCTGACGCTTCCTCCTCCTAGACTTTCTCCGCTCCACTCGGGCGATCTTCGCTTCACGCGTCGATCGCCCTTTTTCTTGGCCGCATATCGCGGATTCCTGGCCGAATGTCGCGGATTTCTGCTATGAGGAACCGTCGCGGACGTCACGTCGATAGCGAGGCCTCTTCCATGCGCTGGTCGCTCACGCTCGGCTCGTTCAAGGGCACGGCCGTCCGCATTCACATCACTTTTCTGCTGCTGCTCGCCTGGATCGGCTTTTCCGCCTATCGCAGCGGCGGCGTGCAAGCAGCGCGCGACAGCGTGATCTTCATCACGCTCATTTTCGCCTGCGTCGTGCTGCATGAGTTCGGTCATATTCTGATGGCGCGGCGCTTCGGCATTCTCTCGACCGAGGTCACGCTGCTGCCGATCGGCGGCGTCGCCAATCTCGACCATATGCCGGAAAAACCCTCTCAGGAATTGCTCGTCGCGCTCGCGGGGCCTGCGGTGAACATCGTCATCGCCACGGTCCTATTCGTTGCGCTCGGCGCCTTCCAGCCGGAGACGCTGACGCAGCTCGACGATCCGCATCTCAATGTCCTCGCGCGTCTCGCCGCCGCAAATCTGTTTCTGGCGCTGTTCAACATGATCCCGGCCTTCCCCATGGACGGCGGCCGCGTGCTGCGCGCGGCGCTCGCAATGTGGCTGCCGCGCGGAAAGGCGACGCGCATCGCCGTCTCCATCGGCCAGGGCTTCGCCTTCGCGCTGGGCTTTTTGGGGCTGTTCGGCAACCCCATGCTCGTCTTCATCGCCATTTTCGTCTACATCGCCGCCAGCGGCGAGGCGCAGATGACCGTCGCGAGTGAGGCCGCGCGCGGCCTCACCGTCGCCGACGCGATGGAGACCCGCATCGCCGCTATTGCCTGGGGTGCCGACCTCGGCGAGGCGGTCGAGACTCTGCTCGCCACCTCGCAGGATCAGTTTCCGGTGGTCGCGGCGGACGGCCGCTTCATGGGTCTGCTCGACCGCTCGGACATAATCGAGGCGCTGAAGGCCGACGACCGCAGCGCGCCGATCGCCCCCCATGTGCAGCGCGACGCCCCCACCGTGAGCGCGGCCGCGCCGCTCGACGAGACGATCGAAAAATTCGCCGGCGCCTCGGCCATGGGCGTGCTGGGCGCCGATGGCGCGCTGGTCGGCCTGCTGACGCGCCAGAGCATCGGCGAGATCATGCTGATCGCCAATCTGCGGCCGGACTGGCGGCTGGGCCGGCGCGGCTAGAGGAGCCGGCTCCCCAGCCGAGCGGGCGCGAATGAATTGACTTGAGCGGCCGAAGAGCCGAAAAAATCGAGCCGCGGTGGGAGAGCAAGCCCACGCCGCCGAGAACCGGACCCAAGCGCGAATGACAAAAGTCACGCTCATCGACAATTACGACAGCTTCACCTTCAACCTCGTGCATTATTTCGGCTCGCTCGGGGCCGAGGTGACGGTCAAGCGAAACGATGCGGTCTCGGTCGCCGAAGTGCTCGCCGCCGGCCCGGAGGCCATCGTGCTCTCGCCCGGCCCCTGCACGCCCAAGGAGGCGGGCATCTGCCTCGATCTCATCGCGGCGGCCTGGGCGAAAATTCCGATCTTCGGCGTCTGCCTCGGCCATCAGTCCATCGGCCTGTCCTTCGGCGGCGATGTGATCCGCGCGCCTCTACCGGTGCACGGCAAGATGGCGACGATCCTCCACAAGGGCGAGACGATCTTCCGCGGCATAGAGGGGCCGTTCCAGGCGACGCGCTATCACTCGCTGATCGTCGCGCGCGAGACTTTGCCCTCCTGCCTGCGCGTCACCGCCGAGACGCCGGATGGGCTCATCATGGGCCTCTCGCATGAGAGCGCGCCCGTGCATGGCGTGCAATTCCATCCCGAGAGCATCACCTCGGAGCATGGGCACAAGATTTTGCGCAATTTCCTCGATCTCGCGCAGGAGTGGAACGCGACGCGACGCCCCGCCAAAGTCGCGTGAATCGCTGCGAGCCTGAAGGCTCGCGGTCCAGAGCCCGCCTTGGACCGCGAGCCTTCAGGCTCGCATCCTTCAACCGAGATCTTCGGCCGTGACCGACCTCAAGCCCTATCTCGCCGCCCTCGCCGCCGGCGCGACGCTCTCCCGCCAGGAGGCGCGCGCGGCGATCTCGACCGTGCTCGAAGGCGGCGCGACGCCGGCGCAGCTCGGCGCCTTTCTGATGGGCCTGCGCCAGCGCGGCGAGACGGTGGACGAAATCATCGGCGCGGCGGAGGCCATGCGCGCGGCGATGGCGCCGGTCGCGGGCGCGGAAGATGCGATCGACATTGTCGGGACCGGCGGCGACGGCGCCGGCACCTATAATGTCTCCACTCTGGCGGCGATCATTGTCGCCGGCTGCGGCGTGCGCGTCGCCAAGCATGGCGGAAGGGCCGCCTCCTCGCGCTCCGGCGCCAGCGATGTTCTGGCGGAACTCGGCGTCAAGGTCGGCGTCACGCCCGAGCATGCCGCAATTTGCCTCGCGGAAACAGGTATTTGCTTCATGGCGGCGGCGACGCATCACCGCGCCATGCGCCATGCCGCGCCAGTCCGCGGGGAACTCGGCCTGCGCACGATTTTCAACCTGCTCGGCCCGTTGTGCAATCCGGCGCGGGTGGAAAAGCAGCTGCTCGGCGTCTCCTCGCGCGCGCTGCTCGAGCCGCTGGCGCGCGTCTTGGCGGAGCTCGGCTCCAAGCGCGTCTGGCTCGTCCATGGCGAGGACGGGCTCGACGAATTGACGACGACCGCGCCCTCTCTCGTCGTCGCGCTCGAGGACGGCGCCGTCAGAGGCTTCGTAGTTTCGCCCGAGGAGGCCGGCTTGGCGCGGGCGGAGCCGCAGGCGCTCGTCGGCGGCGATCCCGCCCATAACGCCCGCGCGCTGCGGGCCGTGCTGGCCGGGGCGCGCGACGCCTATCGCGATATCGCCGTGCTCAACGCCGCGGCGGCGCTGACGGTGGCGGGGGCGGCGGCCGATCTTCGCGAAGGCGCGCAGCTCGCCGCGCGGGCACTGGACAGCGGCGCCGCGCAGGCGAAGCTCGAGGCGCTCATTCGCGTCTCCAATGCGTGAAGGCGCCGCGCCGCCCGAAAAGACTGCGGCGCGCCGCCGCGCTGGCGGGAAATGCTTCGTGTCCTTCGTGTCTTCGTGGTAGAAAACCTCTTGAAGGCGCGAAGGACCACAAGCGGCATGACCGACATTCTGAGCAAGATCGAAGCCTATAAGCGGACCGAGATCAACGAGGCCAAGGTGCGCATGCCGCTGGCGACGCTCGAGCGCAATGTGCGCGACCACGATCCTCCGCGCGGCTTCGTCCATGCGATCGAGGCCAAGCTCGCGGAAGGGCGCATCGCGCTGATCGCGGAAATCAAGAAGGCGAGCCCGTCCAAAGGCGTGCTGCGCCATGATTTCGATCCGCCGGCGCTGGCGCGCGCCTATGAGGCCGGCGGCGCCGCCTGCCTCTCGGTGCTGACCGACGGCCCCTCCTTCCAGGGCAAGCTCGAGGATCTCGAGGCCGCGCGCAAGGCGGTAAATCTGCCGGCGATTCGCAAGGATTTCCTCTACGATCCCTATCAGGTGTTCGAGGCGCGCGCCCATGGCGCCGATTGCATTTTGATCATCATGGCCGCCGTCTCCGATGAGGAGGCCGCGCGCCTCAACACCACTGCGCATGATCTGCGCATGGATGTTCTCGTCGAAGTGCATAATGAGGAAGAGCTGGATCGCGCGCTGGCGCTGGAGACGCGGCTCATCGGCGTGAACAATCGCGATCTGCATACGTTCGACGTCACGCTGGAGACGACAGAGCGGCTCGTCGAGCGCATTCCCAAGGACAAGATCATCGTCGCGGAGAGCGGCATAACGAGCCATGAGGATTGTCTGCGGCTCGAGAAGGCCGGCGTCTTCACATTCCTCGTCGGCGAGAGCCTCATTCGCAAGGACGATGTGACGACAGCGACGCGCGAGCTGCTGCATGGCTCGGTCAAGGGCGATCACAGGCGGGCGCGCGCATAGATGCTGACGCATCTCTCGAACAAGGGCGAAGCGCATATCGTCGACGTCTCCGACAAGGCGGAGACGAAGCGCGTCGCCATCGCCCGCGGACAGATCGTGATGGACGCCGCGACGCTCGCTCTCGCGGTCGAGGGTCAGGCGAAGAAGGGCGACGTGTTCGGCGTCGCGCGCGTCGCCGGCATTATGGCGGCCAAGAAGACGCATGAGCTGATCCCGCTCTGCCATCCCCTGCCCGTCACCAAGATCGCGGTCGATCTCGAGCCGGATGCGAGCCTTCCCGGCGTGCGCGCGACGGCGGAAGTTTCGGTCACGGGCAAGACCGGCGTGGAAATGGAGGCGCTGACCGCGGTCGGCGTCGCTTTATTGACGATCTACGACATGCTGAAGGCCGTCGATCGCGGCATGCGCATCGAGGGCGTCGAGCTGGTCGAGAAGCGCGGCGGACGCTCCGGCGAATGGCGCCGCGACGAAATGGACAAAAATGGCTGACGACAAATTGCTGTCCGTGGACGAGGCCCTCGCCCGCGTGCTCGCCGGCGTGACCCGGCTCTCGGGCGAGGAGGATGTTCCGCTTTTCAAAGCCCTCGGCCGCACTTTGGCGAAGGATCTCGTCTCGCGCCGCACGCAGCCGCCGGTCGCGGTCTCCGCCATGGACGGCTATGCGCTGCGCGCCGCCGATCTTGCAACGCCCAGCGCGCGGCTGAAGCTCGTCGGCGAGAGCGCCGCGGGCCATGGCTATCACTTGGCCCTCGGCGCCGGCGAGACCGTGCGCATCTTCACCGGCGCGCCGGTTCCCGAGGGCGCGGATACGATCCTCCTGCAGGAGGACGCCACGATCGACGCCGCCGGAATCGGCGCCGCTTCCCCGCCCCCGCCCGGCCGGCATATTCGCGAGCGCGGGCTCGATTTTCGCGAGGGCGATCCCGCCCTCTTCGCCGGAACGCGCATCGGCCCCAGCGAGCTGGCGCTCGCCGCCGCCATCAATCATCCGCTGCTTCCCGTGGCGCGGCGCCCGCGCGTGGCGCTGATCGCCTCGGGCGACGAGCTGGTTCCGCCCGGCGCCGAGCCCGGCCCGGCGCAAATCATCGCCTGCAATGGCTATGCGGTGGCGGCCATCGCCGAAGCCGCCGGCGCAGAGGTGATCGACCTCGGCATTTTCCGCGACGACATCGCCGAGCTGGAAAAAGGCCTGGAGCAGGCGCGCGCGGCCAAGGCCGATATTGTGGTGACGCTGGGCGGCGCCTCGGTCGGCGATCACGATCTGCTGCGGCCGGCCCTCGCCCGCCAGGGCATGGCGCTCGATTTTTGGCGCATCGCCATGCGGCCGGGCAAGCCGCTGATCCATGGAACGCTGGGCGAAGCGCGCATTCTGGGCCTGCCGGGCAATCCGGTCGCGGCTTTCGTCTGCGCGCTGGTCTTCCTCGGCCCGCTCGTTCGCGCGCTGCAAGGCGATCCGCGAGCGGGGGCGGACGAGACGGAGGCCGCCGTCGCCGGCGCGCCGCTGAAGCCCAATAAGGGAAGGCGCGACTATATGCGCGCGACGCTCACGCGCGACGCCCAGGGGCGGCTCGTCGCCACGCCGCAGGCCTTGCAGGATTCCTCGCTGCTGACCGAGCTGGCGCGCTCGCAGGCGCTGCTCATCCGCGAGGCGGGCGATGGCGCTGTGGCGGCGGGCGGCGCATGCCGGATTTTGAGGTTGCCGGGGGCGTTCGTCTCTCGAGACGCACGGACCTAAAATCCCCCTCATGCTGAGGAGGCGCCGCAGGCGCCGTCTCGAAGCGCGAGGGGCTCGAGAAGGCGGAACCGAATGGCTCCGCGTGCTTCGAGACGCCCGCTTCGCGGGCTCCTCAGCATGAGGGAGAGTCGGCCGCTATGTGAAGGGGCATCTACAGCCCAGTCTTTTACTGTCATTCACTCGGCACGGATATCGCGCAGGCGATAGTCGGTGGATGGCAGGCCGATTTTCCTGCTACAATCAGATCGCCATCGTGAGCAGCAATTGCGGGAAATTTCTTTTGGGAGCCGATTGGAGACCTCCGGTCGAGTTAGCGCAGCCAATCCCACGGGCGGTGAAAAAGAGCCCGTTTTATGTCGCTATGCTTCGTATGCAGATGTTGATCTGCTTCGGAGTAGCGATCGGAATGCCCGGGACCACCGCGTATGCGAAGTGGCAAGCCTATCTTCTGCAAACACGCGGCCTTTCGGCCGAGGGGCATGTGATAGGAGTTTTAGATCACACCAAGCGACGTCAGGCATTACATTCGCTGTCTTATGAGTTTCAGATCGCGTCGGGCAAAGTCGTCCAAGGTTGGGATGATGTCGGTCGGAATTATTTTGATCAATTGTCCACTGGATCGCTCGTCGAAATCATCTACGACCCGCAAAAGCCCGAGCGCTCGGTCATTCGTTATCCGGGAAAGGAAGAAATTTTCGTCGTCTATCGTTCTTTCGAATTTACCCTTCCCATAGCCATCGGCGCTCTTGCCGTTTACGGCGCGACTGTCTGGCTGTGGCGACGTCAATATACGCGTGAGGCGCGGCTGCTGAGGAACGGCGAAGCGGTTCCAGCAATCGTTGCGAACGTTCGACGGCGGTCATTCAATGGCTCTTACTGGATTATTTTCGATTATCGCCTGCGAGACGACGGCCCCAATCATCCGGTAAGGAAGTATAGGATCGGCTCCCGCACAGCGTCTGAGCTGGAAGATTACGTTCGCTCGGCGACAGACCAACCTGTCGCACTGGTCGACCCCCTCGATCACAGCCGCAGCCAGTTGTATGTGCGGGGATATGGCATCGCGACGCTGATCTAAAATGTCTTGTTCGATTGCGAGCCTCGGGCTCGCATTCGTCGATCGGGCGCGCGCGGCCAGTCTGACTGCAAAAATCGGACGCGCCGAGGTCAGCGCGCCCCGAAAAACCGGAACATGAGCGGAACATCGCCGCCCATTCCCCCTTATCGCAATGTGTCGACGTCGCGCCCACCGCGAGCGCAGCCGGGACGCAACCGCATGGGAATCGCCCGCCGGACACGACATCCCGCCGCCGGCGCCGCCCTTCGGATTTTCTTCGCTTTTCACCCGACTTTCGCGGTAAAAACAACATTCTCGAATCGAGCCCGTCCCCGCCCTGCCCGAGGAGTCCCCGACCAAATGACCGACACCGAAGACGGAGCCGCCACGCCGCAAGAATATGGCGCGGATTCGATCAAAGTGCTGCGCGGCCTCGACGCCGTCCGCAAGCGCCCGGGCATGTATATCGGCGACACTGATGACGGCACCGGCCTGCATCACATGGTCTATGAGGTCGTCGACAACGCCATCGACGAAGCGCTCGCCGGCCATGCGACTCTCGTCACCGTGACGCTGAACGCCGATGGCTCCTGCACCGTCACCGACAATGGCCGCGGCGTCCCGACCGGCATTCACAAGGAGGAAGGCGTCTCCGCGGCCGAGGTCATCATGACTCAGCTGCACGCCGGCGGTAAATTCGACCAGAACTCCTACAAGGTCTCGGGCGGCCTGCATGGCGTCGGCGTCTCGGTCGTCAACGCCCTCTCCGTATGGCTGAAGCTGCGCGTCTGGCAGGAAGGGCGCGAGCATTTCATGGAATTCGCCAATGGCGATTCCGTCGCGCCGCTCGTCGCGGTCGGCGCCGCGCCGATCGAGGACGGCAAGCCCAAGCGCGGAACGGAAGTCACCTTCCTGCCGTCGCTCGAGACATTCAAGACCGTCGTCGAGTTCGATTATGCGACCATAGAGCATCGCCTGCGCGAGCTCGCCTTTCTGAACTCGGGCGTGCACATCGTGCTCACCGACGCGCGCCATGCGGAGCAAAAGCGCGAGGATCTCTATTACGAGGGCGGGCTCGAGGCCTTCGTGCGCTATCTCGATCGCGCCAAATCGCCGCTGATCGGCGCGCCGATCCTCATCCACGGCCAGCGCGAGCACATCAATGTCGAAGTCGCGCTGTGGTGGAACGATTCCTATCACGAGAATATTCTGGCCTTCACCAACAACATCCCGCAGCGCGACGGCGGCACGCATCTGGCGGGCTTTCGCGCCGCGCTGACGCGGCAGATCACCGGCTATTCCGAGCGCTCCGGCCTCACCAAGCGCGAGAAGGTCGATCTGACCGGCGACGATTGTCGCGAGGGCCTCACCTGCGTCGTCTCGGTGAAGGTGCCGGACCCGAAATTCTCATCGCAGACGAAGGACAAGCTCGTTTCGTCCGAAGTGCGTCCGGCGGTCGAGAATGTCGTCAACGAGCTGCTCGACCAATGGCTGGAGGAGCATCCGCAGGAGGCGAAGAGCGTCGTCTCCAAAGTCTGCGAGGCGGCCGCCGCGCGGGAGGCGGCGCGCAAGGCCCGCGAGCTGACGCGGCGCAAGGGCGCGCTCGACGTCGCCAATCTTCCCGGCAAGCTCGCCGATTGTCAGGAGCGCGATCCGGCGAAGGCCGAGCTCTTCATCGTCGAGGGCGACTCCGCCGGCGGCACGGCCAAGCAGGGCCGCAATCGCGAGTTCCAAGCCGTGCTGCCTCTGCGCGGCAAGATTCTCAATGTGGAGCGCGCGCGCTTCGACAAAATGCTGTCGTCCGAGCAGATCGGCACGCTGATCACCGCGCTCGGCACCGGCATAGGCCGCGACGAGTTCAACGCCGACAAGCTGCGCTATCACAAGATCATCATCATGACCGACGCCGACGTGGACGGCGCCCATATTCGCACGCTGATCCTCACCTTCTTCTATCGGCAGATGCCGGAGCTGATCGATCGCGGCCATGTGTTCATCGCGCAGGCGCCGCTCTACAAGGTGACAAAGGGCAAATCGACGCAATATTTGAAGGACGAGCGCGCGCTCGAGGATTATCTCATCGACTCGCTGCTCGACGGCGCCGTTCTCCGCTGCGGCAATGGCGAGGAACGCGCCGGCAAGGATTTGCGCGGCGCGCTCGAGGATGCGCGTTCGTTCCGCACCATCATGAGCAGCCTGCATTCGCGCTACGACCGCAATGTGGTGGAGCAGGCGACAATGGCGAACGCGCTGCAATCGCCGCCGGAAGAAGCGAAAGCGACCGAGGTCGCCGAGCGCCTCAACGCCATAGCGGAGGAGACCGAGCGCGGCTGGACCGGCGAATTGCGCGAGGGCGGCTATGTCTTCCGCCGCACGCTGCGCGGCGTCGCGCAAGCAGTGACGCTGGATGCGGCGCTGCTCGCCTCGAGCGAGGCGCGCAAGCTGCAGGAGCGCGCCGAGAGCCTGCGCGAAATTTTCGCCGGCCCGGCGGCGCTGGCGCGGCGCAGCGACGAGACCGCGCTCTCCGGCCCTCTGGCGCTCTACGACGCAATGGCGGCGCAGGGCCGCAAGGGCCTCACCATTCAGCGCTACAAAGGCCTCGGCGAGATGAACGCCGAGCAATTGTGGGAGACGACTCTCGACCGCGAGGTGCGCTCGCTCTTGCAGGTGAAGGTGAAAGAGGCGGTGGAGGCCGAGGATATTTTCGTGAAGCTGATGGGCGACATCGTCGAGCCGCGCCGCGAGTTCATCCAGGAGAATGCGCTTAACGTCGCGAATTTGGACGTGTGATGGCCGAAACGCCCTGCGTCAAAATCTGCAAGATCGATCAGCCGACCGGCTTTTGCGTCGGCTGCGCGCGGACGATGGCCGAGATCGCCGGCTGGCGCGACGCTTCCGAGGCGGAGCGCGAGCGCATTCTCGCCGCCCTGCCGGCGCGACGCGCGCGCCTGCAGAAAGAGCACGCCTCGTCGCAGCCGAAGCGGTCATGAAGCGCCGACGGGGCCGGAGCGCCCCCTTGCCAAAGGCGGAATGTTCAGCCTATAGCTGATCCAATCGCCGGCGGACGGCCGCAGGAACGGGACCTGCGCGAAAAAGCGCTCGATCTTTTTGATTGTATTCCAGAAAACTTCTTCCCTCTCGCGACCTGCCGCCGCCAATTCATCCCTCGACCGAAAGGCGAGACATGACGAAAATTCTGCCGGTCATAATGTGCGGCGGGGCAGGCACGCGCGTATGGCCCGAATCGCGGGAGACGCTCCCGAAACAATTCATTCCGCTCGTCGGCGAGCTGTCGACCTTCCAGACGACCATTCAGACGCTGTCGGACGAGGCGTTCGACAAGCCCGTCATCATCTCCAACGCCGATTATCGCTTCCTCGTCACCGATCAGCTGCGCGCCATCGGCGCCTCGGCCGATGTCGTCCTCGAGCCCACGCGACGTGATTCGGCCGCAGCGGTCGCCGTCGCCGCCGGCGTCGCCGCGCGCCGCTCGCCGCAGACCATCGTCGTCGTGCTCGCCGCCGATCATGTCGTGCGCGACCCCAAAGGCCTCGTCGCTCTGTGCAAAAAAGCGGCGGCCGCCGCCACGG
>NZ_LUUM01000256.1:0-126786 GCF_001644125.1 Methylosinus sp. R-45379 | reverse complement strand
CCTTCTCCCGCCATGCGGGAGAAGGAATCGCGCCCATCGATACCGCCCTGCTCTACTCCGCGGCCGTCGCGATGCGACGGGCGTTCTCGGAGAGCTCGCGATATTGCTCCTGCCACTCGGTCGGACCGTTGGAGGGCGAGATCTGCACCGCCGTCACCTTATATTCGGGGCAATTGGTGGCCCAATCCGAATTATCGGTGGTCACGACATTCGCCTGCGAGAGCGGGTGATGGAAGGTGGTGTAGACGACGCCCGGCGCCACGCGGTCGGTGACCTTGGCGTGCAGCGTGATCTCGCCGGCGCGGCTCGCGATGCGCACCCAATCCCCATCGCGCACGCCACGCAGCTCGGCGTCATGCGGATGGATCTCGAGCACGTCCTCCTCGTGCCAACGGCTGTTCTCGGTGCGGCGGGTCTGCGCGCCGACATTGTACTGCGACAGGATGCGGCCCGTCGTCAGCAGCAGCGGGAAGCGCGGCCCGGTCTTCTCGTCGGTAGGGACATATTCGGTGATGACGAACTTGCCCTTGCCGCGCGTGAAGCCCTCGATGTGCATGATCGGCATGCCGTCCGGCGACGCGTCATTGCACGGCCATTGCACCGAGCCGACCTCATCGAGCATCGCATAGGAGACGTTCTTGAAGGTCGGCGTCAGAGCGGCGATCTCATCCATGATCTCGCTCGGATGCGCATAGTTCCAGTCGAGGCCGAAGGCCTTGGCGAGCATTTGGGTGATCTCCCAATCGCCATAGCCGTTCTTCGGGCTCATCACCTTGCGGATGCGCTGAATGCGGCGCTCGGCGTTGGTGAAGGTGCCGTCCTTCTCGAGGAAGCTCGCGCCCGGCAGGAACACATGGGCGTAATGCGCGGTCTCGTTCAGGAAGAGATCCTGCACGATGACGCATTCCATCGCCGAGAGAGCGGCCGAGACATGCTTCGTGTCCGGATCGGACTGGAGAATGTCCTCGCCCTGGCAATAGAGCCCCATGAACTCGCCGGCGATCGCCGCATCGAACATATTGGGGATGCGAAGGCCCGGCTCATTGTCGAGCTCCACGCCCCAGGCCTGCTCGAAGGACTGGCGCACGGCGTCGTTGGAGACGTGGCGATAACCCGGCAGCTCATGCGGGAAAGAGCCCATGTCGCAGGAGCCCTGCACATTGTTCTGTCCGCGCAGCGGGTTCACGCCGACGCCGCGGCGGCCGAGATTGCCGGTCGCCATTGCGAGATTGGCGATGGCCATGACGGTCGTCGAGCCCTGGCTGTGCTCGGTGACGCCGAGGCCATAATAGATGGCCGCGCGGCCGCCGGTGGCGTAGAGGCGCGCCGCGGCGCGAATATCCGCCGCCGGAACGCCGGAGAGCTTCTCGACTTCCTCGGGGCTGTTGCGCTCCTCGGAGACGAAGGCCGCCCAATCCTGGAACTCGTCCCAATCGCAACGCGCGCGGACGAAGGCTTCGTTGACGAGGCCCTCTTTCACGATCACATGCGCCAGCGCTGTGACGACGGCGACATTGGTTCCGGGCTTCAGCGCCAGATGATAATCCGAGCTGATATGGGGTGAGCGCACGAGATCGATGCGGCGCGGATCGACGACGATGAGCTTGGCGCCCTCGCGCAGGCGCTTCTTCATGCGCGAGCCGAACACCGGATGCGCGTCGGTCGGATTGGCGCCGATGACGAGGATCACATCGCTGTCGTCGACCGAGTCGAAGTCCTGCGTGCCGGCCGAGGTGCCGAAGGCCTGGTTGAGGCCATAGCCGGTCGGCGAATGGCAGACGCGCGCGCAAGTGTCGGTGTTGTTGTTGCCGAAGCCGGCGCGGGTCAGCTTCTGGACGAGATAGGTCTCCTCATTCGAGCAACGCGAGGAGGTGATCACGCCGACAGAACGCTTGCCGTGCTTCTCGATGATCTTCTTGAAGCGATCGGCGGCGAAGGCGATGGCCTCGTCGAAGGAGACGACCCGCCAGGGATCGGTCGCCTTGTCGCGGATCATCGGCTGGGTGACGCGTTCCTTATGCAGCGCATAGCCGTAAGCGAAGCGACCCTTGATGCAGCTGTGGCCGTGATTGGCCTTGCCGTCCTTCCAGGGAACCATGCGGACGATCTCCTCGCCGCGCATTTCCGCCTTGAAGGTGCAGCCGACGCCGCAATAGGCGCAGGTGGTGACTTCCGAATGCTCCGGCTGGCCGACGGCGATCACCGACTTCTCGGTCAAGGTCGCGGTCGGGCAGGCCTGCACGCAGGCGCCGCAGGAGACGCATTCCGAATCCATGAAGGCTTCGGCCATGCCGGGCGAGACGCGGCTGTCGAAGCCGCGGCCGTCGATCGTCAGCGCGAAAGTGCCTTGAGTCTCCTCGCAGGCGCGGACGCAACGATTGCAGACGATGCATTTCGACGGGTCGTAGGTGAAATAGGGATTGGACTCGTCTTTCGGCATCCAATCGAAATTCGCCTTGCCGTCGACGCGGCTGCGGGCGAACACATGGTTGGAGCCCTCATAGCCGTAGCGCACATCGCGCAGGCCCACGGCGCCCGCCATCGTCTGCAGCTCGCAATCGCCATTGGCGGCGCAAGTCAGACAGTCGAGCGGATGGTCGGAGATATAGAGCTCCATAACGCCGCGGCGGATCGCCTTGAGGCGAGGCGTCTGCGTATGGACGCTCATGCCCGGCAGCACCGGCGTGGTGCAGGAGGCCGGCGTCCCATAGCGGCCGTCGATCTCGACGACGCAGAGACGGCAAGAGCCGAAGGCCTTCAGGCTGTCGGTGGCGCAGAGCTTGGGGATTTCCGTCCCCAGCTCCATGGCGGCGCGCATGATGGACGTGCCTTCCGGCACAGTGACCGATACGCCGTCGATCGTCAGAGTGACTTCTTTCTCTGACTTCGACGCGGGCGTGCCGTAATCGACTTCTTTGACGAGGCTCATGGCTTTGCTCCTCACTCGGCGGCGGCGGGAAGCGTCGCTTTGCGGAAATCTTCCGGATAATGACGAAGGGCGCTCTCGACCGGATATGGGGCGAAACCTCCGAGCGCGCAGAGGGAACCGAATTTCATCGTGTTGCAGAGATCGGACAGCAGCTCGATATTCGCCTCCACATCGACGCCTTCGACGATCTTGTCGATCGTCTCGACGCCGCGGGTGGAGCCGATGCGGCAGGGCGTGCACTTGCCGCAGCTCTCGATCGCGCAGAACTCCATGCCGAAGCGCGCCATCTGCATCATATCGACGGTGTCGTCGAAAACGACGAGGCCGCCATGGCCGATCAGGCTGTCGTGCTTCTGGAACGCCTCATAATCGAAGGGCGTGTCGAACAGCGACGGGGGCACATAGGCGCCGAGCGGGCCGCCGCATTGCACGGCGCGCACCGGGCGACCGGTCAGCGTGCCGCCGCCGATGTCATTGACGATCTCGCCCAGCGTGAGGCCGAAGGGCGTCTCATAGAGACCGCCATATTTCACATTGCCGGCGATCTGCAACGGCATGGTGCCGCGCGAGCGGCCGACGCCGAAAGAGGCGTAAAACTCGCCGCCCTTGGCGAGAATGGCCGGAGCCGTGGCGAGCGTCAGCACATTGTTGACGACCGTGGGGCGCCCCATGAAGCCGACATGCGCCGGCAGCGGCGGCTTGGCGCGCACAATGCCGCGATGGCCCTCGAGGCTCTCGAGCAGCGAGGTCTCCTCGCCACAGACATAGGCGCCGGCGCCGATGCGCAGTTCAATGTCGAAGGCGAAGCCGGAGCCGCGCACATTCTCGCCGAGCCAGCCGGCCTTGCGCGCGGCCTCCAGCGCCTCGGTCAGCACCTCGGCGCATTGCGGATATTCCGCACGCAGATAGATGAAGCCCTTGCTCGCGCCGATGGCGTAGCCGCAGATCGTCATGCCCTCGATGAGGACGAAGGGATCGCCCTCCATCACCATGCGATCGGCGAAAGTGCCCGAATCGCCCTCGTCGGCGTTGGTGACGACATAGCGGCGGTCGGCCGGAGCGTCGGCGACCGTCTTCCATTTGATGCCGGCCGGGAAGCCCGCGCCGCCGCGGCCGCGCAGACCGGACTTGGTGACTTCCTCTATGACCTTGGCCGGGCCGATCTCGAAGGCCTTGGCGAGCCCCTGCCCGCCGCCATGGGCGACGTAATCATCGAGATTCACCGGATCGATGATGCCGACGCGCTCGAAGGTCACGCGCGTCTGCTTGGCCCAGTAGGGATGATCCTCGACCTTGCCGATGGAGAGCGGATGAGCGCCGCCCTTCAGGAAGCCGGCGTCGAACAGCGAGGGAACATCGGCGGGCTTCACATTGCCGTAGCCGATGCGGCCTTCCGGCGTCTCGACCTCGACCAGAGGCTCGAGCCAGAGCAGGCCGCGCGAGCCGTTGCGAATGATCTGAATGGTCTCGCCGCGCGCGGCGGCCTCTTTCTCTATGGCGGCGAGGACGCGCTTGGCGCCGACGGCCAGCGCGGCCATGTCGCGGGGCACATAAATCTTGGTCATGATTTTTGCGCCTCCGACGCCAGCTCGTCCAGAATCCCCCCATCGACGCGGCCGATCGGCTCGCCGTCGTAGAGAGCGCCGGGGCTGTGAGCGCAGAGGCCGAGGCAATAGACCGCCTCGACGGTCAGCGAGCCGTCATTGGCGGTCCCGCCCCATTCGAGCTTGATGCGCTCGAGGAAGTCCTTGGCGATCTTCTCCGACCCCATGGACTGACAGGACTCCGCCCGGCACAGCTTCAGCACATGGCGGCCGGCCGGCGCATGGCGGAAGTCGTGATAGAAAGTGACGACGCCATGCATCTCGGCCCGGGAGATGTTCAGCGATTGCGCCATCTGCGGCACGACAGCCTCGGGCACATAGCCGAATTCTTCCTGGATAGCATGCAAGATAGGCAGGGCAGGACCCTCGAGCCCGAGATGGGCGTCGATGATCTCCTGCGCCCGCGCCTCGTTCCACGGAACAGCGCCAGACATTTCTTCCCCGTTCTTATCGAGCGAGCCCGTTCTTAGAGAGCGGGCCTTTCTGAGCGACAGCCGCCCATTTTAGGTAATTGCCCCAACAGTGCGCCAAAAAGTCGGCGGGATCAATAATCTGGAACGGTTACACGATAGGCGAATCCTATAGATCGCCAACTAGCGGATTCTTTGCGAGCTTCTTCGCCTCGGCGACGAGCGCGGCGACCTGCGGGATGGTCGGCTCGCGCAGCGGAACGACCAATCCGATCTCGTGGACGGCCTCCGGCTCGACGATCGGAATAGAGCGCAATGGGGCGGCGACTCGCAGCGAGTCGACCAGCTTTTCGGGTAGGATGGTGGCCCAACGTCCTGTCTTCACATGGGCGAAGAGCACGATGACCGAATTCGATTCGAGCGCGGGCTCGGGCTCGCCGCCGGCGTCGCGGATCAGCCGCTCGACGATGCGGCGATTCTGCATGTCCGGCGTCAGCAGGCAGAGAGGGATTCGGCCGACATCGGCCCAGGTCACCTTGTCCCGATTGCCGAGCGGATTGTCGGCCGCAGTCAGCAGCCGATAGCGCTCCGAAAAGAGCGGAACGGTCCGCACCCGCCCCAGCGGCTCATTGTCGAGATAGGTGAGGCCGGCGTCGATCTCGAGATTGTCCAGCATGGACAAGATCTCGGTCGAGGAGCTGGTGAGAATGGTGAGGCGCACGCCGGGGTGCTTCTCGCGAAAGGGCGTCGTCAGCGCGGGAATCATGGTCAACGCCGTGGGGATGGAGGCGATCTTGAGCTGGCCGCCGAGCCCCTCCTTCAGCGTGCGCACCTCCTGCCGCATGGCGCGCGCGTCGGCCACGATGCGCTTGGCCCATTCCAGCACCCGCTCGCCCTCGGCGGTGAGGCTGTGGAAGCGGGAGGAGCGATTGACGAGCAGGACGCCGAGACTGTCCTCGAGCTGCTTGATCCCGGCCGAGAGCGTCGGCTGCGTCACCCCGCAGAGCTCCGCCGCGCGGGAAAAGCTCCGCTCCTTGGCGACAGTGATGAAGAATTCCAGCTTGTCGATCACGTCGCGCCCAAACTCCCTCTTCGCGCCCTCGAAGGACCGAATGGGACGCGCGAGGAACTATATACCTAAAGGCTTGGCGCGGCGAATTCATCGCACGGTCGAAGGATGCGCGCGCGGCCACGGACGAAAGCGCGCCCGGACAGCGGGCCGCGATAGGGAAAAAGGCGGTTGACCTTGTGCGCTGCACAAATCTAAAAAAGGTCGGATAGAAAAAATCGGAGGCCGCGCATGTCGTTGACAAAAGATCACTTGCTTTGGGGCTATCGTCTCATTCTCGACCGCGACCCGGAAAAGGAAGTGAATTTGGACAGCGCGAGCCGTTTCGTGGAGCCTCGCTCATTGCGGGAGCAGCTGATGCTCTCGCCTGAATTTATTCAGAACAATGAGAAATTGATCTTAGAACTCCATTCGAAGCTACAAGCGCTGAAGCCTCTCGCCGGCGGCTGAGCGTCGGCGAAGCTTCATCCGACCACTTTATCCTCGGACGGCGCCGGGGGCGCAGAAGAAAATCGAGCGACGAATGCTCGACCGTAAGCGCTCCCCGGCTTCTCGATCGTGACGAAGATCGTCGCCGTCACCGCCACGACGATAATCGCGACCAATGGCAGAAGCAGCGGCAGGCTGGCCGTGTCCAGCGCCGCGAGCGAGGACGCGCCGAAGTAGAAGAGAACAAAGAGAACAATGCCATGGAATAAATATATTCCATAAGAGCATTCTCCGAGCGCCAGAAGCGCGCGCCTCCGCAAAAGGCCGAAGATATCGTTGCCGCAGGCGACAGAGGCGAAGAAGAGTCCGAGCAGAAAATCCCATGGCGTCCCATAAGGCTTGGGAGCGCAAGCCAAGGCCGCGAGCAGGCATATCGTGGCCGTGAGCATTCCACCGCGCGAGGACGACCAGATCCGCGCCTCGCCGAGCTTCGCCGCCTCGCTGGCCAGCATCCCCATCGCGAACAAGGGCGGAAACGCGAGCCAATCGAGAGCGACGAAACGCGTCGCCGCCAGACTGCCGATGACGAGCGCCAGCGGAAGCGCCGCAGTCGGCGCCTTGCCGCGGAGAAGGTCATAGGCGATCGCCATCAGCGGAACGCCGAAAAGATAGAACGCCCACTCATATTTCAGCGACCACAGCACATAAGCGTCGATGCGGCCGCTATCGGCATGGCCGAGAAGCGGAGGCTGGCCGAGGGCCGCCACCCATGTGAGCAGCGGCGTGAAAACCGTTTCCGGCCGAATGGAATATTCTTGCGTCCATAGAATAATCAGGCCTGTCGCCACGACGGAAGCGGCGACCAGCGGCGTCAGACGGAAGAAACGGCCGACCCATAACGCTGCTATTCTGGAAATATGAAATCCTTCCAGCGTATTGCGATGGAATAGAAACCCTGTGATCATGAAAAATATCGACACGCTGCCGCCGCCGAGATTTTCAAGAAACAGAATGGTCGGCCGCTCCCAGGTTCCGCCGAGCCGCGTGGCCTGCATCCAGATCACGAAATGATGCATCATCACGGAGAGGGCCAGCAGCCCGCGCAGCCCGTCTATGCGCGAAATCCGCCCGGCCGACGACGGAAGCGGAAAGCCGAGGCGATCGAGGAGGCCGCCCGCCGCAAAGGCGGCGAGATAGGCGAGCCCTATCCCAACGCCGATCATGCCCAATGGATAGACCAACGCGCCCTCCTCGGACCCATGTCCGACGGGGCGGAGTTTCGACCGGAACGCCCGCGCAAGGCAACGCCCCTGCTCGACCCCTGCACCGCGCCGCGGCCGAAAAGCGCGGCCTCGCTCGCCATGACGGCGGGCTTGGGCTATCTCTGCGCTCGAACATCGGAATCGAATCCCCAAGGGCAAAGATGAAACGCGCTCTGTCGGTCACGAGAGAAGAGAATTTCGCGCAATGGTATCAGGCCATCGTCGCCGAGGCCGATATGGCCGAGACGAGCCCGGTGCGCGGCTGCATGATCATCAAGCCCTGGGGCTATGGCGTCTGGGAGCTGATCCAGGGCGCGCTCGACCGGCGCATAAAAGAGACCGGCCACGACAATTGCTATTTCCCGCTGTTCATCCCGATGAGCTTCATCGCTCAGGAGGCGAGCCATGTCGAAGGCTTCGCCAAGGAGATGGCGGTCGTCACCCATCACCGGCTGAAGGCTGTGGACGGCAAGCTCGTCGTCGATCCCGACTCCAAGCTCGAGGAGCCGCTCATCGTGCGGCCGACCTCGGAGACGATCATCGGCGACGCCTTCCGCCGCTGGGTCTCCTCGCATCGCGATTTGCCCGTGCTGATCAATCAATGGGCCAATGTCGTGCGCTGGGAGATGCGCACGCGGCTCTTCTTGCGGACGAGCGAATTCCTCTGGCAGGAGGGCCACACCGCCCATGCCGACGAGGCCGACGCGCGGGAAGAAACCCGCAAAATGCTCGAGGTCTATCGGCAGATCGTCGAGGATGTGCTGGCCGTGCCGGTCATCGCCGGCGAGAAGCCGGAGAATGAGCGCTTTCCCGGCGCCGTGAACACTTATTCCATCGAAGCCATGATGCAGGACGGCAAGGCGCTGCAGGCCGGCACCTCGCATTATCTCGGAACCAATTTCGCCCACGCGCAGAACATTCGCTTCCAGAGCGCGAGCGGCGAGCTGGAATATTGCCACACGACGAGCTGGGGCGTCTCGACGCGGCTCATCGGCGGCGTGATCATGACCCATGGCGACGATGACGGGTTGCGCCTGCCGCCCGCCATCGCCCCGCGTCAGGTGGTGATCGTGCCCATGCTGCGCGAGAAGCCCGAGGACGCCGAGGTGCTCGCCTTTTGCGACAGGCTGAAAGCCCAGCTGGACGGGGTTTTCGCGCTGGGCGCGCCTTTGCGCGCCATCGTCGACAAGAAGCCGGCTCGCGCCGCCAATAAGCGCTGGGACTGGGTGCGCCGCGGCGCGCCGATCATCCTCGAGATCGGCCCGCGCGACGCCGCCAATGATGTCGTGACGCTGATCCGCCGCGACCGGCTGCGCGAAGGAGACAAGATCGTCTCGACGGCGACGCCCCGCGCGGAATTCGTGACCGCGGTCCCTGCCCTGCTCGCGGACATCCAGGCGGCGCTGTTCGCCGAGGCCAAGACGCGGCTCGAGGCCAATATCCGCTCCGATCTGACGAGCTTCGCCGAGATCGCCGATTATTTCGGCAAGGCGGCCGAGGACGACGAGGCCGCGGCAGCCTTCAAGGGCTGGGTGCGCGCGCCCTGGGCGCGGCCGACGGGCGCCGAGCTCGAGGAGGTGGAGACGCGGCTGAAGGCGCTGAAGCTGACGCTGCGCAATATTCCGCTCGAGCAGAGCACGCCGAAGGGCGTCTGCGTCTTCACCGGCCGGCCGGCGGTGGAGGAGATTTTGATCGCTCGCGCTTATTAGCGCGGGCGGGGCCGCCGGACCGGAATTGCGAACCGCTTTCATGACTTGACTTTCTGAAATCAATTCGTAATTCTTTGTCGTGTCAGGGGAAGCAGTCATGGCCGCCACCGCCGTCAGCCGCATTCTCGACCATCTGAGAGTCGACGGCGGTCTTCAGGGCAAGGATATCGCCAATATCGTCGCCGTATCGCCTGCCACGGTCTCCCGATGGTCGAGCGGCAAGGCGACGCCCGATCTTCGGACGCAAACCGTCATCGCCGAGCTGCGATATGTGGTCGACCGCCTGTCGGACTTCTACACGGCGGACGAAACGCGCCTGTGGCTGCACGCCAAGCATCCCATGCTGAATGGCGAGCGTGCGATCGACCTCATCAACGAGGGGCGGACGCAAGCCGTGCTCGCCGTCATCGACGCTCTCGACTCGGGCGCCTATACCTGATGGCCGAGCTGCGGAAGGCTCGCGATCTCGCGCTTCTCGACGCGATCGACGCGATGGACCGCGAGCCATTCGAAGGCAAAGTCTGGCGCGCCGTGAGGGAGGGGCGCGATCCGACGCTCGGCTCTCCATCGCAAAGCCGATGGTGCAATGGCCTGTTCGACATTCTCTACACCTCGCTCGAGCGAGACGGAGCGATAGCCGAAATAAACGCGCTCCTGTCGTCGCAGCCGGTGTTTCCATCGAAGATGCGATGGGACTGCTACGAGCTGAGCATCCGCGCCACGAAGACGCTGCGCATCGCCGATCTACCGATGTTGCAGAAGCTCGGCGTCGATGTCGCGACCTTTCAGGAGCGTCGATACGACCAAACGCAAGCCATCGCCGACGCCGCATTTTTCCTCGGTTTCGACGGGCTGATCGCGCCGAGCGCCCGATGGGCCTGCAGCAATCTGATGCTTTTCACGTCGCGATTGCAGCCGAGCGACATCGAGCTGGCCGCCGACGCCGGCGTTCCGATCGATTGGACCGAATGGCGTCGCGCCAACCGCTATAAGCCGCCTTCCGACGCCTGAATGACAGGCGCGACCCTCAAAGGGCGTGGCCTTTCCCGGCTCCTCGCGCCATCTGAGCCTTTCGGACGAGACCGACAGGAGGCCCGCCAATGGACATCCCCACTTTCGACCCGGCGATCGCGGCGGGAGTCGCCCTGTCGACCGCTGTGACCGACGCCGTCTATGTGTTCTTCAACGCCGCGGTTTCCGAGCGCCGGCGCGTCGCCGCCGCGAGCTGGAGCAGCGTCTGGTATCTGCTCTCCGCTTTCGCGGTCATCAGCTACACGTCCAACTGGGCCTATGTCCTGTTCGCTGCGCTCGGCGGCTTTCTCTCGATCACCGCCCTCGATCGCGTCTCGCCGCTGAAGGGCGCTCTCGGCCCCGCAAGAAAAGACCGCAACGAATAACGGGAAAACCTGCCGGCGCTCGACGAAAATCACTCACCTTATTGACCGCGCTACACGTTCGGATATTCATAATAGCCCGGTGCGCGGGCGGCGAATTTCCAGCGCTATGTTTCGTTCGAGGACCGAATTTATGAAAGCGGCGACGATTTTTGTGGCTTCTCTGCTCGCGCTCTCCCAGCCGGCGGTGGCGCAATCGATTTTCGACGGGCTCGGCGGAACGGGAGACCCCGCGCGGGACGCCGCCTCGGCGGAATATGAGCAATGGAAGCGGACGATCGCCAGTCAAACCAAAGAGCACACCTCGCGCCTCTGGCTCGGACATGGGTCTGTGACCGTGCATTTCTGCGTCGACGCCGCCGGCCGAGTGGCCGATGCGAATGTCGTGAAAGCCAGCAACAACGAACAGGCGCTCCTCGCCTTGAGCACGATTTCCTCGCTCAAATTGCCGCCGCCGCCGGCCTCGGCCCGCAAGGCGGCCGGCGGCAAGTGCCACCACTTCTCGCAGAGCTTCTATTATCATTGAGCGCGGCGAACGGGAGGCCTCGCATCATGTTTCGAGCAGTGATCGTCTTCATTTTTATCTGCGCTTCGCAATCAGCCTTCGCGCAATTCCTCTTCGGTCCCTCGGAGCGGCCCACTCTGGCCGCCTGCATGGCGATCCCGGAAAACAAGGTCTGGATACAGACCGTCACCCGCCAGCTCCGCGAACGCGCGCCGAAGCTCAATCTGGGACGCGGGACAGTGACCATCAAATTCCATGTCGATTTCAGAGGCCGCGTCACCAGAGCCTCTCTCTCGAACTACGACAATAACGCCCGCGCGCTGGTCGCGGCGGGCATGATCACCTCGCTGAAGCTGGCGCCGCCGCCCGACGACATGGACACCGACTGTCGTGACTTCGAGCAGACCTTCAACTTCCATTGACCGCTTCGGCGGGCGTCTCGGCGGCTCGTCGGACGACGAAACCTCGAGGGAACGCGATGCCCGACGAAACGACGACGGTTCTCAGCCCGGACAACAGCACAGACCAAGCGCACGCGCTCTTCTTCATGCATGATCGAGTATCGACGCCGGCCCATAATTCCGCCGACTCGATCTCGATCGCTCTGGCGCGCCTATCGGTCGCATCGGGTTTGAATTATTGCGACCGATATAAGCTTTTCATTCTGCCCAACCAGAATTGGCGGCCCAGCTAGACGATTTTCGGCCGCGAGCGGGCCGCGCCCTCGCCGGGCGCCGGCGTCGGCAGTTGGAACGAATTTTGATCGTCCAGGCGTACTAACCGTTGTCTATAACAGCGCTTTTCGGCGTCCCGAAACGGCGCAGAGCGCGTTTACGCCACATTCGGCCCATATTCGGGCCGTCCTTGGAGCGAGACAATGTCTCGAATCGAACGCGCGGCCACAAAAATGGCCGAGGCCGAGGCCGATCGGATGAATATGAGCGCGAAATCGACCCTACGCAGCCTTTTCGTCGTCGCCGCAGTCGGCGCGGCGTCCTCGGCGTCGTCGGCGCCCTCCGTCGTCATCGACGTCGCCAGCGGGCAGGTGCTCGCGCAGGAGCAGGCGACCCAGAGCTGGTATCCAGCCTCGCTGACCAAGCTGATGACCGTCTATGTGGCGCTGGACGCGGTGCGCTCCGGCCGCATCCAATATGACACGCCGATGATCGTCTCGCCCCGCGCGCTTTCCATGGCGCCGTCGAAAATGGGCTTTCCGGTCGGCTCGGAGGTGACGCTGCGCAATGCGCTGGTCATGCTGATGGTCAAATCGGCCAATGACATAGCCGTCACCATAGCGGAGGGCGTCTCCGGCTCGGTCGAGGCCTTCGCCGACGAGATGAATCGCGCCTCGGCCAAGCTCGGCATGCGCGAATCCTATTGGGCCAATCCCAACGGCCTGCCGGATGATCGGCAAGTGACCTCGGCGCGCGATCTCGCCATTCTCGGCCGCGCGCTGCTGACGGAATTTCCCGAATCCGCGGGCTTTTTCAACATTGGCGCGATGCAGCTCGGCCGGCAGATCCATCCCACCCACAACGGCCTGCTCGGCCGCTATCCGGGCGCGGACGGCATGAAGACCGGCTTCACCTGCCCCGCCGGCTATAATCTCGTGGCCAGCGCCACCCATGGCGGGCAGAAGCTCATCACCGTGGTGCTGGGCGCGCCGAGCGCCGCGGCGCGCACGGCCAAGGCCGCCTCGCTGCTCGACCGCGCCTTCATGACCGGCTCGCCCTCGGGCTCGATCGCCGCGCTGCCGACCTTCGGCGTCGCCCCGGCGCCGGACATGCGCGACAGCGTCTGCCGGCATCGCGGCAAGGCCAACGCCGAATATATGGCCGAGGTCGAGGATATGACCGTCGCCATACCGCGCGAGAACGGCTCCACCGATCAGGTGAACGTCAAGACGATCGCCGCCCTGCCCCGCTCGCGCTTCGAGCCCGTGCCGATCTTCCTCGGCCGCTCTCCCGGCTATGAGGGCCCCGTCGCCGGCGTGCGCGATCCGGGCTCGCCGGTCGGCTCGCCCTCGACCGTCACCGCCTACGCCCATGAGCCGCCGGCCGCCGCCGCCTCGCCCATCAGCCGCCCCGCGCCGGACGCTCTGTCGATGCGCCATGGCCGCAAGCATACGGCCAAGGCCGCCCACGCGCCGGCCAAGGAGAAGGCCGCCAAGCACAAGCCCTCGATGGCGAACAAATCTTCGGCGAGCACGCCTTCCACGGAGAACGAGCCGAGCGCGGAGAACAAGCCGGAGCAAGCCGTCACGATCGAAAAATCGACCAAGCCCAGGCAGGGCAAGCATGTCGCCGTCAAGACGCCGGTAGACAAGACGCCCGCAGGCAAGACGCCCGGGGCCAAAGCGCCCGCTGGCAAGGCCCCCGCAGCCAAAGCGTCGGCGACCAAAACGCCCGGCGCCAAAAACGCCGGCAAGAGCGTCTCCGCCAAGAACGACAAACACGCGATCGGCGACCATGCGCCGCAGCGCCGAGACAATGAGCAATAGACTCGCAATGACAATGACAGAGCCTTCCGAGCCGCGCCGTCCGCCGCCGCCCATTCCGTTGACGATCCTCACCGGCTTTCTCGGCGCCGGCAAGACGACGCTGCTCAACCGACTGCTCGCCTCGCCCGAGCTCGCCGACACGCTCGTCCTCATCAATGAGTTCGGCGAGGTCGGCATAGATCATCTGCTGGTCGAGAATGTCGAAGGCGACATGATCGTCATGAGCTCGGGCTGCATCTGCTGTTCGATCCGCGGCGATCTCGTCGCCGCGCTCGAGGATGCGCTGCGCAATCTCGACAATGGCCGCATCCGCCCCTTCCGCCGCATCGTGCTGGAGACGACCGGGCTCGCCGATCCGGCGCCCATTCTCCACACCATCATGTCGCACCCCTATCTCGCGCTGCGCTATCGGCTGGACGGCGTCGTCTCGCTGATCGACGCCGTGAATGGCGCCGCGACGCTGGACGCGCATGAGGAGGCGGTGAAGCAGGCCGCGGTCGCCGATCGGCTGGTCATCACCAAGACCGACCTCCCCGAGGGCGCCTCCCGGCTCGAGGCGCTCGACGCTCGCCTCGCGCGGCTCAATCCGGCGGCGCGCCGGCTCGTCGCCGCGACGGGAGAAGCGAGCCCCGCCGCTTTGCTCGATTGCGGTCTCTATGACGCCTCCGGCAAGATTCCGCAGGTCGCCAAATGGCTCAATGACGAGGCGGTCGCGGCGGCGCATGAGGCGCATCATCATCACGATCATGACCACCACCACGGCCATGCGCATCAGGATGTGAATCGCCACGACGCCCATATCCGCGCCTTCTGCGTCACGAGCGACGCGCCGCTCAGCCCGCAGGCCTTCGACATGTTCGTCGAAATATTGCGGCAGGCGCATGGCCCGCATCTCCTGCGCGTGAAGGGAATCGTTGGCCTGACCGATGATCGCGAGCGGCCCGTGGCCGTGCATGGCGTGCAGCATGTCTTTCATCCGCCGCATCGCCTCGCCGCCTGGCCGGACGCCGATCGGCGCACGCGGCTCGTCTTCATCGTCAAGGATTTGGCCCCGTCCTTCGTCGAGAAGCTCTACGCCGCCGTCGCGGGCGCACCGGCGCCGGACACGCCGGACGCCGCCGCGCTGCAGGATAATCCGCTTGCCCCCAAAAACGCCGGCCTGCTAGGCTGACGCGGGGCAAGCACCGGAATCGCGCGTCATGAGCAAATTCTTCGCATCGATCGAGCCGCAGCATCGCGACTTCATCGAGAAGCAGAGGCTCTTCTTCGTCGCCTCCGCCGCGTCTGGCGCGCGCGTGAATGTCTCGCCCAAGAGCGCCGATACGCTGCGTCTCATCGACGAGCGCAGCGCGGTCTATATCGATCGCACCGGCAGCGGCAATGAGACGGCCGCGCATATGCGCGCGGACGGGCGCCTCACTTTCATGTTCTGCGCGCTCGACGGCGCGCCGCTGATCCTGCGCCTCTATGGCCGCGGCCGGGCGCTGGCGCGCGGCGGCGAGGATTATGCGCGGCTGCTGCGCTCCGCCTTCGGCGGCGCGGAGCCGCCGGGCGCGCGGCAGATGATCCTGCTCGATGTGGAATCGGTGCAGACCTCCTGCGGCTTCGCCGTGCCGCTGTATGATTACGCCGGCGAGCGCGACGGGCTCGACCGCTGGGCCGCCTCCAAGGGTGAAGATGCGCTCGACGCCTATCGCCGCGAGAAGAACCGGCAGAGCATAGACGGACTGCCGACGGGCCTGTTCGAGGACGAAAATCTGGCCGCCGAAGAGGCGTGAGGCAAGTTTTTATGGCGAATTCGACTGCGCACGCCGGCGAGAACGGCGTGAAGGCTCTGACGCTGGGCGCCCTCGGCGTCGTCTTCGGCGACATAGGCACGAGCCCGCTCTATACGATCAAGACAGCGCTCGACTGGTCCGGCGGGCATGTGAGCGCCGAGACGGCGCTCGGCATGTTGTCGCTGATCGTCTGGACATTGATCATCGTCACCTCGGTCAAATATGTCGCCGTCATCATGCGCGCCGACAATGACGGCGAAGGCGGCATACTCGCGCTGATGTCGCTGCTCGGCATGAAGCATGGGCGCCATCCGGCGATCATCGCGATCGGCATGCTGGGCGCGGCGCTGCTGTTCGGCGATGGCGCGATCACGCCGGCGATCTCCGTGCTGAGCGCGCTCGAGGGGCTGAAGGCGCCCCTGCCCGCGCTCGCGCCCTATGTGGTTCCACTCTCCGTCGTCGTGCTCATCGGCCTGTTCGCCTTGCAGCCACAGGGCACTGAGCGCATCTCGCGCCTCTTCGGCCCAGTGATGGCGCTATGGTTCGTCTCGATAGCGGTCCTCGGCGCGCGCGGCGTCATCGCGCATCCGAGCGTTCTTTCCGCTGTCGATCCACGCGTCGGGCTGCATTATCTCTTCACCCATGGGTTCGAAGGATTTCTGCTGCTCGGCGCCGTGTTCCTCTGCGCCACCGGCGCCGAGGCGCTCTATGCGGATATGGGCCATTTCGGGCGGCGCCCCATTCGCCTCGCTTGGTACGGGCTGGTGCTGCCGTCGCTCGTCCTCGTCTACGCGGGCCAGACGGCGCTGCTCGTCGAGGGCTCCGTGACGGAGAATCCTTTCTTCGATCTCTGCCCCGCCCCGCTGCAATTGCCGCTGGTCGCGCTGGCGACGCTCGCCACCGTCATAGCGAGCCAGGCGATCGTCACCGGCGCTTTCTCCATGGCGCGGCAGGCGATCCAGCTCGGCCTGTCGCCGCGCCTCGCCATCACGCAGACATCGGCGCAGAGCTATGGCCAGATCTATGTCGGCTTCGTCAATTGGACGCTGATGGCGCTGACTCTGGTTCTGACGATCACGTTTCGCTCCTCGGAAAACCTCGCCGCCGCCTTCGGCATCGCGGTCTCGCTGACCATGCTGCTGACGACGGCGCTGATGTTCATCGCCATGCGCTCCATCTGGCGCTGGAGCCTGCCGCTCTCGATCGCCGTCGGCGGAATGTTTCTCGTCGTGGACGTCTCCTTCGTCGCCGCCAATCTCATCAAATTCTTCGAAGGCGGCTGGATTCCTCTCGTCGTCGCCGCCATCCTCTTCTTCCTGATGAGCTGCTGGAGCGAGGGCTTCGAGGCCATGCGCAAGGCGCTCGAGCGCGACACGTTTCCGATCGCCGATTTCGTCGCGAAGTTCCACGGCAAGCCGCGCGTAGATGGCGTCGCCGTCTATCTGACCAGCCGCACCGATGTCGTGCCGGTCGCGCTGCTGCATAATCTCAAGCACAATAAGGTCCTGCATCAGCATATCGTGCTGCTGCATGTGGCCACCGCCAACACGCCGCGCGTCGATCGCGCGCGGCGCGTCGAGACTGTGTCGCTCGACGATCATTTCTACGCGATGGAGCTGAACTACGGCTTCATGGAGCAGCCCAATATTCCCTGCGCCTTAATGCTCGACACCATATCGAGCCCGCTGACATTCAATATGATGAACACCTCCTTCTTCGTCGGCCGGCTCACCGTGACGCCGCTCGGGCGCTCGCGCTGGCGACGGCTGCGGATCCACATCTTCCAATTCATGCACCGCAACGCGCTGCCGGCGACGGAATTCTTCCAAATCCCCTCGGGCCGCGTCGTCGAGCTCGGCGGTCAGGTCGAGGTCTGAGCCATGCTCGGGCGCGCCGCCGGCCTCATCGGCAGCATAGGCGCGCGCCTGCTCGATATCGTCTATCCGCCCGTCTGCCTCGTCTGCCGCAGAGCGGTGGCGAGCCATGGCGCGCTCTGCCCGCGCTGCTGGGGCGAGATGGGCTTTATCGAGCAGCCCTATTGCGAGCGGCTGGGAACGCCCTTCGAGCGCGATTTCGGCCCCGGCATGATCTCGCTGGAGGCCGCCGCCGATCCGCCCGTCTTCACGCGGGCGCGCGCGGTCGTGCGTTATGACAGCGACCGCGCGCGCAGCCTCGCCCACAGACTGAAATATTATGATCGCCTGGAGCTCGCCGAGCCGCTCGGCCGCTGGATGGCGCGCGCTGGCGCCGAGATTCTCTCCGACGCCGATCTGCTGGTTCCCATTCCCCTGCACCGAATGCGCCTGCTGTCGCGGCGCTTCAACCAATCGGCGGCGCTCGCCCATGTGATCGCGCGGGAGAGCGCCGTTCCGGTGGAGGCTCTGGCGCTGGAGCGCGTGAAGCCGACGCCGCCGCAAGTGGGGCTGACGCGCGGCCAGCGCTCAGCGAACATGCAGGGCGCCTTCCGCCTGCGCGAGGAGAAAAAGCCTCAGATCGAAGGCCGCAACATCGTGCTCATCGACGATGTGCTGACCTCTGGCGCGACGGCCAACGCCGCGGCCCGCGTCTTGCTGCGGGCGCGGGCGACGCGCGTCGACGTGCTGGTCTACGCCCGCGTCGTCGGCCAGAGCTGAAGCAAAGGCCTCCGTTGCAGCCATGCGCTGGAAGCGCTTATAAGAGCGCGCGAAAGGTCACGGAACCGTCATGCCGCAGATCGTCATCTACACCACGAGAACCTGCCCCTATTGCCGCGCCGCCAAGCAGCTGCTCGACATAAAAGGCGCCGCATATGAAGAGATCGCCGTCGATGGCGACGCGCAGAAGCGCGCCGAGATGAGCCGGCTGGCCGAGGGCCGGACCACAGTGCCGCAGATTTTCATCGACGGCCGTCCGATCGGCGGCTGCGACGATCTCTATGCTCTGGACGGCGCCGGCGAGCTCGATCCGCTGCTCGCCGCGGGCGAGCCGGCGCCGTGATTCTCTACCGGCTGATCTGCTCGGAAGGACACGAATTCGAAAGCTGGTTTCGCGATAGCGAAGCCTATGACGCGCAGGCCGCTCGAGGCGCGGTCAGCTGCCCCTTCTGTAATTCGACGCAGGTCGCCAAGGCGATCATGGCGCCGAATGTGACCCGCCGCTCGTCCCGAGCGCGTGAGGACGAGACGGGTGTCCCCGCTCTGCTCGACGAGCGCCATGCGGCGCTGCGGGCGATGATCCAGGAGCTGCGCCAAAAGGTCGTCGCCGCGACGGAAGACGTCGGAGACCGCTTCCCGAACGAGGCGCGGCGGATGCAGGATGGCGAGGCCGAGAACCGCCCCATTCGCGGACGCGCCAGCTTCGAGGAAGCCAAGGCGCTGCTCGAGGAAGGCATAGAAATCCTGCCGCTCCCCGGCCCGCCCGACGAGAGCCACTGAGGCTCGCCGCCGACGTCCTCGGCCTCGCGCTCCGCAGGCGGTGGCGCTTCCTTTTTTCATATGAGTGACGGCCGCTTTTCATATGAGTGACGGCCGCGCTTTCGACGTCGAACGATGTCGCCGGCACTTGAATTTTCGTCATAGCGCAATGAACAATATGCACTTTGTCTTTGAGAATACGGCTCTTACCCCCTTGAGCGTGGCTTTGCAAAACCGTGATGCGAAGCCAATCTCGAGGAGAGAAACATGAGTCTAACGACAGAAGCAGCCGGAAAAACCGGCGCGGCCGACAGTACAGACGTCGTTATCGTCGATCTGAAGCCTATGTGGATCGCCGCCGGCGGGCTCGTCACCTTCTATCTGTTCATTCGCATCTATGAGCAGATTTACGGCTGGCGCGCCGGTCTCGACTCCTTCGCCCCAGAATTCCAGACCTATTGGCTGACGATGCTCTGGACCGAGATTCCGCTGGAGCTGGTCACTGGCCTCGGCCTCGCCGGTTATCTTGTGGAAGACGCGCACGCGCGACATGGACGCGCTGAGCACGCGCGAAGAATTGCGGCGCTGGGTCTGCCTCGCGCAATGGCTGGTCGTTTACGGCATAGCGATCTACTTCGGCGCGAGCTTCTTTACTGAACAAGACGGCACTTGGCACATGACGGTGATCCGCGACACCGACTTCACGCCGAGCCATATCATCGAGTTCTATCTGAGCTATCCCATCTACTCGATCGTGGGCGTCGGCTCGTTCTTCTACGCCAAGACCCGGTTGCCCTATTTCTCCAAGGGCTATTCGCTGGCCTTTCTGATCCTGACGATCGGTCCGTTCATGATCATTCCCAATGTCGGGCTGAACGAGTGGGGCCACACCTTCTGGTTCATGGAGGAGCTGTTCGTCGCTCCGCTGCACTGGGGCTTCGTGTTCTTCGGCTGGATGGCGCTCGCCGTGTTCGGCGTGACCGCGCAGATTTTGCTGAACATGAAACGTCTGCTGGGCGAAGACGGCGTGAAGGCGATCATCGACTGACGCGCTCGACGGAACTCGCAAGAGCGAGCCTGCTCTGACTCCATGATGCTCCCAGGGAACCAGAGTGGAAAAGCTGCCGCCCCTCGCTCGAGGGGCGGCAGGATGCGAACCCGCCGCGAGCGATTTTCCGTCACGCGGGGCCGATATGCGGCGCATGGCTATGTGAGGCGCGCTCGCATCCATATATGATTGGCGCGGACCCGAAGCCGCGCGAGATATCCGACTGCTCGGCGCGCGCCGAAAAGCCCGAACGCAGCCGGAGGCCGACATGCAGAATCGACAGATATTCGGCCTCATCCTGCTCGCCGGAATGATCGGGCTCGGCGTCCTCGTCATCAGCCCCTTCTGGGCGCCGCTCGTCTGGGCCGCCATTCTCGCTCATGCCACGGACGCCGCCTATCGCCGCTGCCTTCGCCTCTGCGGACAGCGGCGCAATCTCGCCGCCGCGGTCACGACGATCCTGCTGATCGTCCTCATCGTCGTTCCGGTGTCGGTGCTGCTGATCGATCTGCAGAGCGAGGCGGTCGCCGCCTATCGCGACATCTCGACCAAATATGCGGACGAGCCGCTGGTCCTGCCCAACGCGATCAAGCGCCTCCCGGTGATCGGCCCCACGCTGAACGATCTCGTGAACAATCCGGAATTTCGTAAGCAGCAGATCAACGAATGGCTGGAGCCCTGGATGCGCCAGCTCGCCGGGGTCGTCGGCGCGGTCGGCCGCAGCATTGCGCAATTCGGCGTCATGGCGATCGCGCTGTTCTTCTTCTACCGCGACGGCGACCTCATGCTCGAGCAAATTCGCGTCGGGCTCCGTCGAGTCGTCGGGGAGACGGCGGATCAATATTTCCGAGCCGTCGAGACCACGTCGAATGCGGTCGTGTCGGGCCTGATCATCAGCGCGATGGCGCAGGGCTTCATTGCCGGCGTCGGCTATGCGTTCCTCGGCGCCGGACCGCCCGTCCTGCTCGGCGTGCTGACAGCGCTGGCTGCGCTCATCCCCTTCGTCGGAACAGTGGCGATCTGGGCGCCGCTCGGCGTCTGGCTTCTTCTCACCGATCAGATCGGCGCAGGCCTGGGGCTGCTCGCCTGGGGCGCGCTCATCGTCAACCCGACCGACAATATTCTCAAGCCTCTCCTCATCAGCAACGCGGCCGATATCCCTCTCGTCGTCGTCTTCCTCGGCGTGATGGGCGGCCTGCTCGCCTTCGGCTTCGTCGGACTATTCCTCGGCCCACTGATTCTCGCCGTGCTGCTCGCCATATGGCGGGAATGGCTGGCAGCCGACGCCGCCGAAGCGGGCCGCTGATCTTCGTGGCTGCGACGATGCTCGAAGGCGCAGCGTCTTCCGCCCTTCGCCGTCTTGCCCGGCGTCAGCGCGAGATCGGGATTCGACGTGGTGACGACGATTTTGCTTCCACCTCGCTCCGCCAGCGCATCCACTATCTGCGTGGGAAATGCGTCGACATTCAAAGAGACATTGTCCCGACCCGCGTCGGACTCTCGATATCGCGTCGATGCGGATTTCGAGCAGCGGATCTCGTCATTCTCGGCCGCAGACCTCCCCATACTGGGAGGCCTCGGGAGCGAGAGCAGCGATGACGAAGCGCGGGCCGGCCGCCGCTCGGAACGGCCTAGCGATGACGTCGCTTCTCGATCATATGGCCGCGATGTCGGCGCAGAACCCCGGTGAGATCGAGATTGGACCGGATTTTCTCCCGAAGCGGCCGCACCGCAGGCCCTGCATGGCATGGCTAGTGCGCGCCAACCCGTTGATTTAACAGGCTCTAGTGCGGGTTTTCGTCGTAGGCGGGAGTGGTGCCCAGGGGCGGAATCGAACCACCGACACTGCGATTTTCAGTCGCATGCTCTACCAACTGAGCTACCTGGGCCTAGGCGCCTCGCGACGCCGAGAGCGGGCTTATAGAAAGCCCCGCCGGCCTTGTCTAGACCCCAAAAGCGTATTTCTCACAAGCTCGCGCGGAAACCGCCTGGCGCAGCCGCCGTGGCCACGGCCCGACACGCACTCCCGACCGCGAGAGGGGGCCCACCTCCTCGAGCGGCGCGGGCCGACACCGATCAGCAAGTCGACCTTTGCGGCCGCATGCGCTCGGCGATCCACGTTTCTAGGCTTTCACGCTCGCGAACTTGCCGAGCGCGTCGACGCCGCGAGATCATCATCAACAGATCCGCGCGCCTCATTCGCGTGATCATTTGTCTCGACCAGAGACGTCGGATCGCCGCAGCGCCGGCGAGCGCCGTATGGCGCTGCTCGGACTATAGGCGCTCGCGGAGCGAGAGACCGCCGATCACGCGATCGAAACGCATCACCTCGATCGCTCTTCAATCCACGAAGATCGCTCGCTCTTTCGACGTGGAGCGTTTGCACGTTACGCCGCCGAAGATGCTCTTGCCGAAAAGTCGAGCGCTTCCACGTTAACTATGCTTAACAAAAAATTACTTTACGAGAGCGTAAGCGGAATCGTACAAATGCCCGCAGCGAGCGGAGGAGCATTCCACCTCGAGGACCGCCGAAAGGCCTCGCCGCCAGTGCATTTATTTAAAGTCGTAATTGGCCCTACCTCGTCGATTGTGATCGCATGGACGAGCGCCCTGGAACCACGAGGGGAAGATTTCTCTGATGCGTGTCGCGGTTGTGCACGACTGGCTCTATGTCTTGGGCGGCGCCGAGCGCGTCCTCGGCGAAATTTTGCAATGCTATCCGCAAGCGCATGTCTTTTCGCTCTTCGATGTTCTCCCACCCGCAGATCGCGCCATGATCGGCATCGGCCGCGAGACGACGAGCTTTCTGCAAAACGCTCCTTTCGTCGGCACGCATCATCGCTTGTATCTGCCGTTGATGCCATTGGCGATCGAGCAGTTCGATCTCTCCTCCTACGACCTCGTCATCTCCAGCAGCTTCGCCACCGCGAAGGGCGTGCTGACGGGCCCCGATCAGATTCACATTTCCTATGTGCATTCGCCGATGCGATATGCTTGGGACATGCAGCATCAATATTTGCGCAACAATGGCTTCGAGAAAGGGATCAAAGGAGCCGTCGCCCGCATATTGCTTCATTACCTGCGCATCTGGGATACGCGAACGGCGAATGGGCCGGACGTGCTGGTCGCCAATTCGCAATTCGTCGCGCGGCGCATAAAGAAATCATATGGGCGGAAAGCAAAAGTAATCTATCCGCCGGTCTCGCTCGGCCGAGGCGGAGAGGTCTCACGTCAGCCCTATTTCCTCACCGCCAGCCGACTCGTGCCGTATAAGAATGTCGAAGCGATCGTGAGGGCTTTCGCCGAGCTGGAAGATCTTCGGCTGATTGTCGCGGGAGACGGCCCAGAGGCCGCGCGCCTGCGCAAGATCGCAACCGACAATGTCTCCTTCGAAGGCTTCGTCAGCGATGAGCGGCTTCGCTATCTGATGGCCTCCGCGCGCGCTTTTGTTTTCGCCGCCGAGGAGGATTTCGGCATCGTCGTGGTCGAGGCCATGTCGGAAGGAACGCCGGTGCTGGCGCTCGATCGTGGCGGCGCGAGAGAATCGGTGTCCGCGAGGGAGCCGCGTTCGGGAATGTTCTTCGCGAATGCGACGCCGGCGGACATCGCCGATTGCCTACGCAGATTTGTCGCGGAAGAGGATCAGTTTTCCCGCACAGCCTGCCGAAGGCAAGCGCAGAATTTTTCGGCCGAGCGCTTTCGGCGAGAATTCAAAGATCTCGTGGACCGAACGATCGCAGATCGCGAGCGCGGCAAGCAATCGAATTGGACGCCCGCATGGCCTATGACAATCTAGGCGCAACCGTTTCCGATCTGGAGCCGAGGCGCGCGACGAGCTATGCCGCAGACCCGCCGGGACGCGGCCTGCTCGCCGCGCTGTGGCGACGCAAAGTGATATTCGTGGTGATTTTCATCACGATCCTCGGCGCATTCATCGCAGCGCTCCTGGTGCTGCCGGTCCAATATATGGCGACAGGCTCGGTGATCGTCGCCGAGCAGGAGCCCGGCGACAATAATTCTTCCGCCGTTTGGGCGCAGAAGGCCGGCGATCCCGCCGATATGGAGAGTCAGCTTCTCATCATCGGCTCGTCGCGCGTGCTGAAGGCGGCGATCGCCTCGCCGGGCATTCTCGAACTGGCGTTGCAGGATTGCGCCGCGAGCAAAGGGATCAGCGCCTTGCTGGAGAAGCTCGGCCGCCGCTCGGGCTGCGACAAGCTGAGAGAAGACTCCGACGCGCTCGTCGAGTTCGTCCGCACGCGCTATTCCATCGGCAATGTCGGGCGATCGCGCGTCATCGGCATTTCGTACCAATCCACTCGGCCGGAAATAGCGCAGAAGATGGCCAATGCGCTGATCGCCGCCTTCCTCGACGACCAGCGCGCGAACCTGTCGTCCGGGCGCCAGCACGCCGCGGATTGGCTGTGGGCCGAGGTCCATCGGCTCGAGACCGAATTGCGCGACGACGACGGCAAGATTCAAGAATACAAGCGGAAGAAAGGCCTCGCGCGCGGAACCAATGCGCTGATCGATTCCGAACGCCTCACCAGCCTCACACAGCAGCTCTCCACCGCCGAGGCCACGCGCGCGGAGGCGTCGGCGCGGTTGAAAGAGATCACCGCGAACAAGGGAAAGGGCTTGGCCGACTCGCCCGCCGTGCTGGCGAGCCGCAGCGTTTCCGATCTCAAGCAGCAGCTCACCATGATCGAGATCCGGCTCGCTTCCGCCCGGACCACGCTCGGCGATCGGCATCCCGCCATGCGCGAGCTGGAGCAGGAGCGCGACATCGCCCAGCGACGGCTCGCCGCCGAGGTCGCCGGCGTCGCCGCCGCGGTGAAACGCAATTACGAAGCCGCCAACTCGCTCGTCGCCTCGCTGAAAGCCAAAGTGGACGGCGCGAAGACAGAGGTCGGCGACGCAATGATCGACCAGGGCTCCATAGAGACGCTGGTGCATGGCGTCGATATGAAGAGGCGCCAATATTCCGAGCTGTACAAGCGCGCCAGCGAGCTCGATGCGGATCGTCGCGTGCTGAACGGAAGCACGCGCCTCGTGGGCTTGGCCGAGCTCCCCAATCGGCCCTACTTCCCGAAGAAGCTGCCGTTCCTCGCTGCTGGATTGACGTTGGCCACGCTGCTCGGAGCCACGGCGGCGATTTTGCGCGACCGCTTCGACAAGAGCCTGCGCAGCTCGGCCGAGCTCGCGGCTCTCGCCGGCGACGCGCTCTGCGTCGAGCTGCCGCATTTTCGCAGCGCGCACGGCAAGCGCTTCGGCCTGCTCGAGCGTCGAGATCGCGCCCTGCCTTTGAAAGCCCTCACCAAGCTCGCGGAGAGCAACGAGGCTGCGCAACGCGCGCTGTTCGAGATCTATTCGAGCGCGCGCATCGGCGAGGCGAAAGGATCGAGAATCATCGCCGTGACCTCGCCCGCGCGCGGCGACGGCAAGACATTCCTCACTCTCGCCCTGGCGCATTTCGCGGCGAGGATGGGGCATCGCGTGCTGGTCGTCGAATGCGACCGCGCCAATCCCTGCTTCGAATCCGCGCTCGGCCTCGAGCACGGCCCGGGTCTGCTCGAGGCGCTGGAGGCAACGGCGCCTCTGCGCGACTGCGTGACGGGGACCGCCTCGCGAATGCTCGACGCTCTGCCTCTCGGCGCCTCCGGCAAAGCGGCGCCGCCGCAGATCGGCAAGCGCATCGAGACCGTGGTGAAAGCGACGCGCGACTATGATCTCGTTCTGCTCGACTGCCCGCCATCGGATGCATTGGACGCGCGCCTTCTGGCTCGTCAGGCGGATTCGATCCTGCTCTGCGCGCGCGCTGGAGGATGCTCTGCGGAGGAAGCGCTCGCGGCGACCGAGGGGCTCACGGCTTCCGGCGGGCGACTGCTCGGCCTCGTCGTCAACATGACGGAGCGCGACGAGGCGCCATTCCAGCAACGCTTTTCGCGTGTAACGGCCTGAGGCGGAGATGGCGAGTCTCGCTGGCGCCAGAACAGAGAACGCGCTCCGTCGCGACGCGGCGCACGGCGCGCGCGACCATTTGATCGGATGCGCCGCAGCGCTCGGCGCATTGCTGATCGCCGGCGCTGTCGGGCCTTTCCTCGGCGCGCCCGCACGCGCGCTCTATGTGCTCGCCTGCGCGGCTGTCGGATGGTGGACATGGCGACGCGGACCCTCGGCTCATGTCGGAGCGGCGCTGCTCCTGTTTCTCTTCACGCCATTCGTGAGACGGCTTGTCGACGTCCGCCTCGGCTATGACACGAGCAGCCTGATGCTGGTGGGGCCGCTGGCCTGCCTCATGGCGCCTCTTTCCCACATGCTCGGCCTCATGACCTCGGCGGGCCGGATGCGGCGCATGGAGCCTCTGCTCTTGGTCATCGCCTGCGTCGTCTATGCGATGATCCTCACCTTGTTCAAAGGCGAGTGGATGAGCGCCGCGCGCGACACCGTCAAATGGTTCGCTCCCCTGCTCTACGCCATGCTGCTCGCGGAAACCGCCGACAGGGATGAAATTCTCGCCGCCGTCACCAATGTGTTCGCGATCGCTTTGCCGCTCATCGGCGTCTACGGCGTCGTGCAATATGTCGATCCGGCCATCTGGGATCGCTATTGGATGCAGAATGCGCCGATCACCTCGATCGGCCAGCCCGTCCCCTATAGCGTGCGCGTCTTCAGCACGATGAATGCGCCCGCGGGCTTTGCGACCTTCACCGCCGTAGGGCTGCTGCTCGTGTGGTTTCGCAAGAGTGATTGGCTGTCTCAGATCGCCACCGCGCCCGCGGCGCTCGCGCTGTTTCTCTCTCTGTATCGCACCGCCTGGATATCGCTCGTCGTGGCCATGCTGTTCTGCGCCTTGTTCCGCGCCACGCGCGGACGCTCCTTTGTCATGATGTTCGGCCTATGCGCGGCGACGATCGTCGCCTTGATCGCGACGCCCTTCGGCGAGTCGATCAGCGCGAGATTGGCGACCTTCACGGAAGGCAGCCGCGACGGCAGCGCGCGCGAGCGCATCGATCAATATTCCGCCTTGTGGAATCTTTCCGACAGCTCGCTGATCGGCGCCGGATTCACCACGGTCGACACGGGCGTCGCCGGCTCGCAGCCCGTCGATGGAATGATCATCGCCTGCTGGCAGTCGATGGGAATCGTCTTCGGTCTCATATGCCTCTTCGCGCTGGTGTGGGTCACTGTCTCGGCGATCATCGGCGCGCTGAACGACGGCCGCGCGGAAAGCGTCATGCTCGGCGCATTCGGCGCCTTCTTCCTCGTGCAATTGCCGCTCGCCGGCATAGGCTCGGGCGAGGCCGGCTTTCTCTTCTGGACCTTCATGGCGCTCGCGCTCGCCTCCGTCCCGGCGTCCGGCCTGCGTCACGGCTTCGACCTTCGGCGGCGCCGATGAGCTGGACCCAGCGCCTTCGCAGCGCCGCGCCCTCGGTGAGCCTTCCGAGCACGAGCACGAGCGCGGCGCCGGCGGCGCGCGCCGCGCCGCGCAAAATGGCCGCGCTGCTGATGCTCGGCGCGCTCGCCAGCAAGATTCTCGGCTTCGCGCGCGAGATATTGATGGCGCAAGTGCTGGGCGCGTCGCTGCTGGCCGACGGCTACAGAGGCGCCGTCACGGTGATCTTGCTGCCCTTGTGCTTTCTGCAGAATGAGAGCGCGCCGGCCATTCTCATCCCCATGCTGCAACGCGCCCAGGCGGAAGGGCGCGCCCCTCGCCTGCTCGCCTCGCTCTGCTGCGCGCTGACGCTCGCCGCCATTGCGGTGATGCTCTGCGTGCAGACGCTCGGCCCATGGTGGATCGATCTGATGCTCGGCGGCTTCACGCCCGAGGGCAAGGCGCTGACGCTGAGCTATGTCGAGATCATGAGCTTCGCCATGCCGGCCTCTGTGCTGGTGAACACGCTGGCGGCGGGTGAGATCGCGCTCGGCAAGACGCGACTCTCCAATCTGCGCGCCGGCCTCTTGAATCTGTCGATGATCATCGGCCTCGCCCTCTATGCCTTCCTCGGCTGGTTCGGCGCGCTCGCCTGGCCCTTCACGCTCTCCTTCAACGCCTTGGCGCTGTTCGGCCTCTGGTCGCGATATCGGGAGCGCACGCTGGACTCGAGCGGCGCGCATCCCGCCATGATCTTTGCGGCCGGACGCGAGTTTCTGTGGCGCCTGCGCCCGCTGCTCGCGCTTCCTTTCGCGGAACAGACGCAGGTCTGGATCGAGCGCTTGGCGGCCTCGCGAAACGTCACCGGCGCGGTGGCTTCGCTCGACTATTCACGCACGCTCTCGGACACTGCGCTGCTGCTCATCAGCCAGCCGGTCGGCCTCGCCTATATGTCGAGCTATCGGAAGGACGAGAGCCATCGTCAGATCGAAGCGATCACGCGCCTCATCCTCGCGCTCACCGTGCCGGCGTCCGCCTTCGTCTTCGTCTTCGCATCCGATATCGTGCGGCTGGTGTTTTTCCGCGGCGCCTTCTCGGAGACCGGCCTGCTGCTCGCGAGCGCGACGCTGCGCGGCGTCTCCATCGGCCTATGGGCCTCGACGCTCGGATGGATTCTCCTGCGGCATCTCAACAGCGAGGGCCGCAATGCGCGGGCGACGCTGATCGTCGTCGGAGCCTATCTGGTCAATATCGTCATCAACGCGCTCGGCGCATGGCTCGCGCCGCCGCTCGGCCTCGGCATGCTGCTGATCGGCCTCGGCGAGAGCGCGCGCAGCCTCACATTGCTGGCCGGGACGACATGGGCCTTGCCCAATCGAGGACGGATATTGTCGCTGACATGCGTGGCGGCCGCGCCCGGCGCCGCCATGCTGGCGGCCGGATGGATGATCGAGGCGCAAGCGAGCGCCCTGGCGCCGCGGCTCATCGCCGGCGCCGCAGCTTGCGCAGTCTGCACCGCGGCCGGAGCATTCGTGCTGCTGCCGCAGCTGCGCGGCGCGGGTTTTTCGAAGCTGCGAAAATTGCTTGGACCAGGAGAGCGGCCATGAGTCTCGCGTCGAGCTTGACAGGCGTCCTGCCGATGGAGGCCGCGCTGCGACCCATCGGCGCGCTCCTCGACACGGCGAGGGGCGCACGCGGCTGTCTTCTCACCTTTCATCGCGCCGCCCCGAGCGCGCTATGGGAGCGGCTGCCCAATCGCAATTTCTATCTCGATCTCGCCTATCTCGATCGCCTGCTCGTCTATGTGAAGGCGCAGCGCTGGTCGATCGTGACCATGGAAGAGGCGATAGAGCGTGCAGCCGCCAATCGGCCCGGCGACCGCTTCGTGAATTTTTCCGTCGATGATTGCTACCGCGACACTTTCGAGGAGATCGTCCCCTTGTTCCGCACGCATGGAGCGCCGGTGACGCTCTTCGTGACCACGGGCATTCCCGATGCGACAATGTCGATGTGGCATGCCGGCCTCGAGGACATCATCCTGAGTAAAGACCGCATTGCTCACGACGGGGAGACAGTAAAAGTCGAGACCGCGCAAGAGAAGCGCGCCGTCTATGCGGCGATCGAGCGGGCCTGGGAAGGCCCCCGCGCCGGCGCGCTCTATTCGGCCTTTTGCGCGGAGAATGGATTCGACGAGGCGCAGCTGCGCGAGAAGCACGCCATCTCCTGGGACATGCTGGAATCGCTGGCGCGCGATCCGCTCGTCGAGATCGGCGCGCATACGGTCGATCATCCGCGCGTCTCGGCGCTCGCCGAAGCGGAGGCGCTCGCCGAGCTCGAAGCCTGCCGTCAGCGCCTGCGCGAGCGGCTCGGCAGAGATGTTCGACATTTCGCCTTTCCCTTCGGCCGCGCGGCCGATGCGGGCGAGCGTGATTTCGAGCTCGCGCGGCGAGCGGGCTTTTCCTCGGCGGCGACGACGCGCAAGGGCGTGATGCGGCGCCGGAGCAATGTATTCAGCCTGCCGCGCAACACGCTGAATGGCGCCGCCAGAAGCCTGGCGATGGCCGAGCTGCATTTGACCGGCGTGTCCGGCGTCGTCGCGAGGATGCTCGGCCGTGTCTGAGCTTCGGAGCGCCCCCTCCCCTCTGCGCGTCGTTTCCGTCGCGCATTCCGCCGTCGGCCAGAAAGGCGGCCGCCAGCGCTACACGCCCCTGCTCCGGCAGAGCGATCTCGATCTGCATCTCGTCGTGCCGAAAAATTGGCGCGAGTTCGGCCGCTCGCTCATCGGCGAGCCCGCAATCGACCCCGACATGCAGCTGCATGTGCTGCCGATCCTGTTCCCGAGCGCTGGGCCGTTGAACTGGTATCTGCATTTCTATCCGCGCCTCCCGCGCCTGCTGCGCAAGGTGCGGCCGCATGTGCTTCATCTTTGGGAAGAACCTTGGAGCATAGTGGCGCTGCAAGCCGCGCTGACGAAGCAGGATGCAGCGCTCGTGCTCGAGGTCGATCAGAACATACTCAAGACCCTGCCGCCGCCATTCGAGACCATTCGCCGCTTCGTGCTGAAGAAATGCGCGCATATTCTCGCGCGCAGCCCGGACGCCGAGGCCGTGGTGAGGGCCGGCGGCTATGAGGGTCCGGTCACGATGATCGGCTATGGCGTGGATCAGGACTGCTTCCGTCCCGACGGAGCCGTGGAGCCGCGGGGCGCGGGATTGCGCATCGGCTATGTCGGCCGTCTCGTCGAGGAGAAGGGGCTCGACGATGTGCTGGATGCGATCGCGCGCGCGGAGGCCAGTGTCAGCCTCGATCTGATCGGCGCCGGCCCGCATGAAGGCAAATTGCGCGCGCGCGTGGCGCGGCTCGGTCTCGGCGAGCGCGTGAGCTTTCGCGATTGGGCGCCGCCGCATGAGGTCGCGCGATTCATGCGCGGGCTCGATGCGCTGATCTTGTTCACGCGCACGACGCCGCGCGTCCGCGAGCAGTTCGGCCGCGTCATCATCGAGGCGCAGAGCTGCGGCGTGCCGGTGATCGGCTCCACCGGCGGCGCGATCCCCAATGTGATCGGCGGAGGCGGATGGGTCGCACCCGAGCGCGACAGCGCAGCGCTCGCGCGCCTGCTCGACGACATCGCCGTCGGAAAACACGATCTGCGCGCGACATCACGCGCTGCGCTGGAGAATGTCGCCGCGCGCTTCACCTATGAAGAGGTCGCGCGCACGCTGCGGCGCGCTTGGCTCGAGGCCCATGATGCAACGTCTCTCAGGGCTTAGGCCGGGGCAAGAAAACCATATAGGTCTCGTCCGGCTTCAGCGCGGCGAAGCGATGCTCCGATCCCGCCACGGGGACGCGTCGACGCAATCCGTCCCAGCCCCACAGCTCCGCAGTGACGGCCCATGCCGGCAAGGGCACCGTCCATGCCGAGCCGGGCGCGTCGGTCCAGCCCTCGAGATCATGCCAGACGAGCAATCGCCCGGTCGGACCTTCCAACGTCAGCAGCCCCTTCTCGCGATCGATGGAAATGAAACGCATCGAGCCGGCGAGCTCGATCAGATTGCGCAGCACGATGGCGCGCGCCTCCGGCCGCCAAGGAGCCGCGCCTGCCGCCATTGCGTAGCTCGGCCCCTCGATCGCGCCAGTGTCGCCGAGGTTCCAGGGCATGGCAAAAACGGTCGCGGGCCTGCGCCCGTCGGCGCCGACCACCGCCATCTCGTCCCAAAAGGCGGTCAGGAACAGCTTGGCGGCGGTCTCCGGCCGCGCCCAGCCCTCGGATTTCGAGATATTATATTCGGTCGCGTAGAAATTAATGTCGCGCGAGAGGCCCATCGCCTTTTTGACGCGATCGAAGCAGCTCTGCGCCGAGAATTGGCGACCGCGGGTCAAAGGAAACCAGCGGAAATTATAATAAGTGTGCAGATCGACGCCATCGAGGCGACCATCCTCGAGCAATGGCGCAATGGCCGGGCCATAGCCGCGCAAAGTCGCGTCGCCATGCGAGTTGCAGGTGGCAAAGCCCCCGGGCACGACTTTCAGTTCCCGATTGACGCTGTGAACGCCATCGGCCAGCCCCTCGAGCGCGCGCCGATAATCGTCGCGCGGAATGGTCGCCTGCACATCCGGCTCGTTGATCGCCGTGAAGATTGTCGCGCCCCATCCCGTGACATGATTGGCCTTCGCCCACTCGCCGCCGGGCTGGAAGCGCCGCGCATAAGCGACGCCGGCGATGAACCAGTCTCTGTAGGAGCCGATCGGCTGTGGCGGATCGAGAAACTGATAAGAGCCTTCATATTCGAGCAGAATGATCGGCGTTATTCCGCGCTCATAGGCCTCCCGCATTGCGGCGTCGAAATCGCTGGGCGTCGGCTTGCGGTCGAGCGTGCGCCAGCCATAGGAATCCATGCGGCCGAGCGGCGCGCCGACTCCGCTCAGCGCCGCATAGATTTGCGCGGAAGGCGCTCCGTGCAGATGCGTCACCAGATTGCCGCCGCCGATGCGCATCCGCAAAGGCGCATCGGCCTCGAGGGGCCTATCCTCACAAAAGGCGGCCGATGCGGCGAATAGCAGCGTCGAGCACGCTATTCTTACGAAGATTCGTGTCATGGACTTACCAATGGGCTCACACAATTCACTCGAAATCGTTCAGGTCGTGCAAGAATTCAGCCGAGACGGCGGCGTCGAGAATGTCGCCTTCGAACTCGCGAAAGCCTTCACACGCGCCGGAGCGCGAAACGGCGTCATGGCGGCGGTCGTCGCGGACGATGGCGACGCGCCCTCCGAAATAGAGCAGATCACGCCATGGCTCTCGCGCGTGCCGACGCGCGGCCCCATGCGCCATATCGGCCGGCTCGTCGTCATGCCGATATTCACGCTCGCCGCCACGCTGGCCCTTCGACGCCGCGCGCGGATGGCGCAGATCATCAGCCATGGCGATTGCCTGCGCGGCGACATGCTCGTCGTCCACGCCGTGAATGCGGAAAGTCTCTCGCAGAAACGCAAGGCCGGCAATTGGGGCTGGCTGCTCAATCCTATGCATTATTGGGTCGCCCTGCGTGACCGATGGATGATCGGCGGGCTCCGCTACCGTAAATACATCGCCGTCTCTGCCCGCGTCCGCGAAGAATTGCAACTGCATTACAATGTCCCCACCGAGCGCATTCGTGTCATCTACAATGGCATCGATCTCGACCGTTTCCAAGCCTCGGAGGAAGCGCGCGCGCAAATTCGCAGCGAATTCGGAATACCGCGCGACGCGCGGCTGCTGCTGTTCGTCGGACATGAATTTGCGCGCAAGGGACTCGCGCCGCTGATCGAAGCGCTGGCGCTTCTGGACGAGCGCTATTGGCTGGCGGCAGTCGGTTCCGACAATCCAGCGCGCTACAGAAAGCTCGCCGCGCAGGCCGAAAGCCGCCTCGTTTTTTGCGGCGCGCGGCGCGACGTCGCCGCCTTTTATGCCGCGGCCGACGCTTTCGTGCTTCCGACCGCCTATGAGACCTTCTCGCTCGTCTGCATGGAGGCGATGGCGGCCGGCCTCCCGGTCTTCGCGACCCGCGTCGGCGGAATCGAAGACTATTTGCGGGACGGCCTGAACGGCTTTGCGATCGAGCGGAACGCCCGGAATATTACGGAAAAATTGCGCTCCGCCTTCGAGGACGAGGCCGGCTTCGCGACATTGCGGGCCGGCGCCCGCGCCACCGCCGAGAGCTTCGGCTGGGACCGCGTCGCGACGAAATATCTAGAATTGTTAGAAGAATTAAAAAAGGAAGCGCTGGCGGAGACAAAGCGATAACTTCGTCGAAAGCCTCCGCACGGCGGAACTACACGAAGAAGCAACAAACATTCCGCATTGCGCGCTCGGAGGACAGTCAAACCTGCAGAATTTGCGCTTGGTAAATCATTCGGCGCGAGCTAGACAACATCGATGGGGAAAGCTGGAACTCGGTTATGCGGAAGTGGTTGAAGCTGAAGCCGCTCATGGCGAAATCGGGGGAGATGCTGCACCTCGACGCGCTTCGCTTCCTCGCCGCGCTCGGAATCGTGTTTCATCACTCCAAAGAGTTCATGCTCTCTTCCGCCGCCAATGAGCGCTCGGATGGCCTGGCTCTATTCGTCGATATGTTTTTCATCATATCTGGATATGTCATATCTTACATGTATTTCGGCCGCATCGACGATCTGAGCTCTTATGGCGGCTTTTTAAAAAAGCGCATCGCGAGACTATTCCCGCTTCATCTGCTGACGCTCATTGTTTCAGCGATCCTATATGCGGGATTTTCGGCGCTGCAATTGCCGAGCCGGCATACCCCTTCCTTCAGCCCGCTGTGCATAGCGGATACGATCCTATTGCTGCATACGATCATCGAATGTGGAAATCGTCAGTATTTCAACGGCGTCAACTGGTCGATCAGCGTCGAGATGATGATGTATATCGGCTTTCCTATCGCCATTATTCTCGCTCGAAGCGCCAGGCAGAGAGACGTTTTCGTCATCGCGACGATCTGCGTCGCAATCATTCTCGGCGCCCTTTACCGATACGGTCTCGATTTCGGCGTTCATGATTGGATCGACACCGACCGTTTTCATCCGCTTCTGCGCGGCGTTTTCGGCTTCGGCATCGGCGTGGCGCTCTTCCGGCTCCGTCATCTCCTCGAGCCGTTCACACCGCCTATCCCCATTCTCGCGGGAGGCCTGCTGGCGATCGTGGCCGCCATGCTCTCGGGACAATCGCCCTTGCTGATCTTGGCTCTGATCATCTTGCTCGTGACGGGCGCCGCAGCGCGCGACCTCTACGCGGCCGCCACGCCCGGCCTGACGCAGATCGCGCCGCTCGGACAGCTCACCTATTCGATCTATATGTGGCACAATTTGTTTATTCTGGTTTTAATAAACATCGTCGGCGACAAGCTGATGAAGGGCAGCGGAATCGCAATCGTCGCGCTGAGCCTCGTCTGCTATGCGTGCATCTTCGCAACGAGCCTTATTTCATTTCATCTATTCGAGGTTCCGATGCGGCGCGCGATCGATGGAATTTCCGTCTTCGGCAAGGCTCGCGCGCAGAAATCGAGCGTCGCGAGCTGAATGCGCGAAAGGCGCGCGCGACCGTCAAGCGGCGCCGACGCCTCTCGCCGGCAAACATTCCAGCAGTCGCTCCCAGAGATCGAGAGCGACGCGCTTGTCGAGCTCTTCCTCGCAGAGCCGGCGCGCCTTCATGCCAATGTCACTGCAACGAGCCGGATCCAGCGCGAGCGCCGAGATCTGCGCTGCCAACTCCTCCCCATCTCCGTGTGGCGCCACGGATCCGAGATCGCTTCGCCTGACGATCTGCGCAATCTCACCGTCCAAATCGCCGATGAAAATCGTCGGACGACCGGCCGCGGCGACGCCATAGAATTTGCTGGGCACGACCGAGCCCTCGAGATCGGGTCGAAGGCACACGAGATGGACATCCGCCGCCGATAGGCTCTCCGAGAGGCGCTCGCGCGGCTGGTAGGGCGCGAATAAAACGCCCTTCAGCCCCTTGGCGCGCAGCTCGCGTCTGAATGCATCGTGAAGCGCGCCCCCGCCCACGAATAGCCATCGAATTGTCGGGGCCTCCGAAGGCCCGCCGCTCAGGCGCTCGATCGCGCCCAGCATAGCGCGATAATCATGCGCGCGCCCGAGATTGCCAGAATAGCCGACGACAAAGGAGCCTTCGAGCCCCCATTCTTTTCGCAGCGGATTGTCTTTTGGCGCGACCGGACGGATCCGCTCGGCGTCCGCCCAGTTCGGAATGACGGCGATGCGATCCGCCGCCACGCCCAGCGACGACAATCGCTCCGCCATTTTTTTACCCACCGCCACATTCATCGCCGCCGCACGCAATGATGCGTTGCGCAGCGCATGAAGCAGGTCGTAGACGAGACCCGGAAGCTGGCGTCTGCCGAGCCCCACGGCCTGGGCCACCTCCGGAAATAGATCCTGTAGCCAATTGACCAGAAGCGCGCCGCGCAAATACGCGATCGGAGCGACGATGACGGACAGTATCGGTGGGTCGGTCTCGGCGATGATAATGTCTCCGGCGCGCGCTAATCGCAAGAGTCGCCACGCGGCGGACAGATAGAAGGTCACATAGTCGATCGCCCGACCGATGAGATCGCCGCGGCCGAAGCGCGACGTCCACACACGAAAAACCTCGACCCCGCGGATGACCTCATGAGCCGGCAAGAGATCGTCTGACGCGTCATATCGCAGCCGCGAGGCGATGACGCGCACATCATGCCCACGCGCGCTCAATCCGAACGCCAGATCGGATAATATCTGGCTCGTCGCCGAATGGTCTGGGTGAAAATAGCGGTTCACGAAAATGAGCATCACGACTCCGAGTGCTGCGGCGCTCGAAGCCGGCGCTCAACCATTTCGACGACGAATGAAGCTGTTCCCCAACGCCAGCACATCCATCTTGGTTCTCAAGAAGCAGTCCAGCGCCTCGTCGGGCCTGCAAACCATGGGCTCGTTCTCGTTGAACGATGTGTTGAGCACCATGGGCACGCCCGTCCGCACCCGGAACGCCTCGATCAATCCCCAATAGCGCGGATTGGTCTCACGGTGAACCGTCTGCAAGCGCCCCGATCCGTCGACATGGGTGATCGCGGGTATCGCCGCACGCTTCTCTTCCCTTATCTGAAACACTTGCATCATGAACGGCACGTCGCCATCCTCCTCGAACCAATGCGCGACGCTCTCTCTCTGAATCGAAGGCGCAAAGGGACGGAAGCTCTCGCGACGCTTGATTTTGAGATTTAGAATGTCCTTCATATCGGCGCGGCGCGGATCGCAAATGATCGAGCGATTGCCGAGCGCGCGCGGTCCCCACTCCATCCGCCCTTGGAACCAGCCGACAACCTCACCCTGCGCTATGGCGTCCGCAGCACGCTCGCACAGCGCGGCTTCGTCTCCGATATGCTCGACGACGCAATCCTGACCGGCGAGCTCCGCCCGGCGCGCGGCGAGCAAAGCCTCGATCGCCTTGTCGTCATAGGTTGGACCGAGATAGGCGTGATCCATCACGCTTCGGCCCGATATCCTATCCCCCTCCAGCGCCGTAGCCGTCGATGCTCCAGACACGATGCCCCCGAGCTCGCTCCAGACCTGCATCGCAGCGCCGATCGCGCCGCCAGCGTCACCTACCGCAGACTGAATATAGACCCGACGGAACGGCGAATTACGCTTGATCTTGCCATTCGCCACCGAATTCATCGCGCAGCCCCCGGCGAGCGTGAGATCGGAATGTCGATATCGTTCATGAAGCTTAGTCAGCAAATGGAAGAAGGCTTCTTCATACATCGCTTGCGCAGAACGCGCGATATTGCGATGGCGCTCCTCCAGCGGCTCGTCCTCGGTCCGCGCCGGTCCCAGCAGATCCTCGAAGGCCGGACTATAGAGCACGCCGACATGAGGCGCGCCGCCAGTCCATTCATACGCGATTTTTTCCTTATGATGGCGGAAATAGCGGAGATCGAGCGCGAAAGCGCCATTGTCCTCGAGCCGAAGAATACGTCGCATCGCGCTCGTGAAAAGGGGTCGGCCATAGGGCGCGAGCCCCATGACCTTATATTCGTCGCCATAGTGCGGAAAGCCGAGATATTGCGTGATCGCCTGGTAGAAGATCCCCAGCGAATGCGGAAAATAGACACGTCCGTCGATCGACACGCCATTTCGATCGCCCATGCCCCAGGCGGCGCTCGAAAAGTCGCCGAACCCATCCACCGATAGAACCACCGCGCGCTCGAAGGGCGAGACCAGAAACGCAGAGGCCGCGTGAGCCACATGATGCTCGATGCGATGAATCTCCCCCTCGAAGGTCGCTCCCGGGAATGCGTTCGCCAATTCCGCCTCGATCGATCGCCGCTTTTTCTGATTGCGGATGCGATCCGCAATGAGCGAAAGATCGGGGCGCGTCTTCAGCGCATAGCCGATCTTACGAAGGAGGCTGGCCTTCGGATCGGAATTCACCGCGATATGCGCCACATCAGCGAGCCTCAGACCACCTTCCTCGAGGCAATAGCGGATGGCCTCCGATGGAAACCCCGCCCAATGCTTGACGCGGCGGAAACGCTCCTCCTCCGCCGCCGCGACAATCGAGCCGTCACGCACGAGACAGGCAGAAGCGTCGCCATGATAGGCGTTGAGCCCGAGTATGGTCGTCACGCTATCCCCTTTCTGACCCACCGCCGAATTCAGTCTCGCCGCCAACCATCCACGCGCCCGTCCGTCGCACCACTGGGAGAGTCGTCTCACAGCAGCCTTTGAAAGCGCGCCCATTGCTGCGTCGCACAGCGGTTGCAGAGGAGATCAAAGGCATTTCCATTTTACCGCACTGTGGGTGAGTTGAAACTCTTACCCGCATCGATCGAGACGCCAATGCTCGTTCGACATGTGCTCACATAGCGCGCCGAGCATCGAGCAATCGATCCGGTCTTGCAAGCGCATAGGAATGGCGACCAAGCTCGATGAGCTGATAACGTCTTGGGGCGTTGCAGCCTGCGAGTTTGAAGTCGACGTGCACGACCCCGCGGATTCGCGTGCTCGGCCACAAAGTGAGGATCGTAGCGCGTCACGCGCGACGCTCTGTCGGCCATATGCAACGAGCGACATCGACCGATCATGGAGACTTCGAGAAAGTGGTTCGCCTCGATAGCCATCGCGACCTCGATCGAGCTTCACAACGGCGTCGCCCCAACCGCCGGCAGCTCGCAAAATCTTGGTGGCGACCCGTTCGCGGAACGGATGAAGCTCATCCCGGCCCTTCGGTCGCATTGGCATGGAGCGGAATCGACGGAAAAGCCATCTTGAAGGTCGCGCCTCCGCCGATCGTATCCTCGATCCAGATGCGGCCGCCATGGGCCGTCATCAGCTCTTTCCCGATCGCCAAGCCGAGGCCGGTTCCGTCCGCGACGGCGCTCTTGCGCCAGAAGGGCTCGAAAACCATGTCCCGATCCTCGGGCGCGACGCCCGCGCCGTGATCGACGACCGATACAGAAGGACCGTCATCGACAATGACGACGATCGCTCCGCCCGAAGGCTCGGCCCGCAACGCATTGTCGATGACATTGGAGACAACGGACTCGATCGCCATGTGATCGCCTCGGATCGTGACGGGCGTGGGGGACGCGATGAAATCGATCTGGCGATTGCTCCGATAGGCGAGGAGAAGCGCGTCGGAGACGATGGCCTGCGTCGTCTCCACGAGGTCGAACCGCTCGAAAGCATCCTCGGCGTGCGCGCCGATGCGGGAGACCGCGAGCAATTGCTCGACGATATTGCGGATGCGGCGGGCATCGCGCTTCAGATCATTCTTCAGCGTCGGCTCCTCCGGCGCGTCGAGCCGCGCGCTCAATATGGCGACCGGAGTGCGAAGCTCATGCGCGGCGTTGGCGGTGAAGCGGCGTAGCGTCATGGCGCCGTCGTCGAGACGGGCCAGCGTCTCATTGGTCGTTCGCACGAGCGGCGCCAGCTCGTCGGGATAATTGCCTTCGGGCAGGCGCTGGTGCAGAGAGTTCAGATCTATGCCCGTCAAGCCTGTTGTGAATTCGCGGATCGGCCGTAGCTCGCGCCGGATCGCGAACCATAAGACAGGGACCGACACCACGAGCGGCGTGACCAGATAATAGATATGACCCCAGGATTGCTTCAGGAACCCGATTACGAGATCGGTCCAATGGCCCTTGAAGCCATAGACGACGACTTGAAGTCGGCCGATCGGCGTTTCATTGGCTTCCATCACGGCGTCGCCATTGGCGCGATCGCGGCCCGGCAGCGTGAATTCGATCCAGTTCGGCTTATAGGGCAGCAGCGCGGCGAAGCTGCCGGCGAGCTCCGGCGACGAGCCGGAAGCGACCAATTCCCTCTCCGGATCGAACACAGCGAAGCGCAGACCGGGATTGCGCTCGATCTCTCGTCGCAGCGCCGCGGACGCCTCGATGCGAACGAAGCCGCTCTCGTCGCGCGTCAATGATGCGATCACCAGCTCGCGCGCGCGCATGACGGCGTAGAATTTCAGCGTGTCGTAATTGAACCCGACGACGCCGTAATGATCGAGGAAGATGCTGACGAACCAGCCGATCGCGAAGGCCGATATCTGCGTGACGACGAGCGTTCGCAGCAGACGGGTCGACAGCGACCAGCGCTTCATCGTCCAGCCGCTTCCGTGAGCATGTAGCCGATGCCGCGCGCGGTCAGGATCGTCACATCGGCGTCGGCCGAGGTGAGGCGCTGCCGCAGACGCGAGACGAGAGTGTCGATCGCATTCGACTGCACATCGTCGCCGGTGCTGAAGACCTCGTCGAGCAGCACATCGCGCGTCACGACGCGGTCGGCGCGCCGGACCAGCGCTTCGAGAAGCGTGAGCTCGCGACGTCGCAATGTGATCGGCCGTCCCTCGATGGCGACGCCCCGCGTCGCCGGATCGAAGGACAGCGCGCCGATGCGGATCGGCGGCAGCGAAGCGCTGCCGGGACGACGCAGGCAGGCGCGCACGCGGGCGATAAGCTCCTCGCCCTGAAAGGGCTTGGTCAGATAATCGTCGGCTCCGGCTTCCAGGCCGGACACTTTGCTGGTGAGCGAATCGAGCGCGGTCAGCATCATCACTCGCGCGCCGGGCCGCATGGCGCGGATGCGCGGGATCAGCTCGGCGCCGTCGCCGTCCGGCAGGCGCCGGTCGAGCAGATTGAGGTCATAGGCGATCTGCCGCGTCGCCTCTTCCGCCTCGCGGATCGACGTCGCATGGTCGATCACGAAGCCCGCGCCTTTGAGCAGGGAGGAGAGGAGCCGCGACATGTCGGGCTCGTCCTCCACCAACAGGATCTTCACTGGACGCCGCTCCAGTCTTGTCTATCCCAGCCCCGCAACGGACGTAGCACGGCCGGATTGTTGCCGTAAAGTCACAGTCAGGCTGAAGATCGCGGCGGGGCAATTTTGACAGACTGGTGATAGGAAGCCTCTCTACCGTTTCGGGAAATCGACAACGGAGACGGGACGACGGTGCAGCGGAAACTCCGAGCGAGGGAAAAAGGCGCGATGCTCGGGACGACGCTGCGCGCGCTCGCCTTCGCCGCGCTCGCCTTCGTCCTGCTGCTGCAGAACATCGTCGCAACGGGGCAGGCCCATGCGCGGCGCGCGGGCGTCGGCGCCCCCGCCGCGACGTCGCTCTCGAAGCTCTGCATGCCGGGCGCCGCCGGCGACGCGCAGCACGCCGATCATAAAGCCGCCTGCGTCCTCTGCTGCGGCGCGCAACAGAGCCCGTCGCCGCCGCCGCGCGAGGCGGCGTCGAACCACCTCGCGCGGCGCATCGCCGTCTTTCTCGATCGCGCGCCCGAGAGCCCGCGCACGCCGTCCGCGCAGAGCGGATGGGCGAGCTCCTGGTCCTCGCGCGCGCCGCCTGCTCGCCCCTGACCGATCGAAGGCGGCCCCGAGCCGCACATCCCCTCGGTTCGCGCGAGCGCGATGCGCCGCGCCAGGAGCTGTGACCATCATGTTTCCCACCACGCTTTCGCGCGGCGTCTCCGCCTGCGCGCTCGGTATCTCACTTCTCTCGTCGGTCGCCTCGGCGCAGGAGGCTTTGCCCGCCATCGACATCGGCAGCGGCTCCAAGCCGACTCGCAGCACGGACGCCGCCGCGACGGATCCCGAAAAGCAGACGGGCTATGCGCGCTCGGCGAGCTTCAGCGCGACGAAGACCAACACGCCCTTCATCGACACTCCGGCCGCCGTCCAGGTCATACCGCATGAGCTGATCGCCGATCAGCAAGGTCTGAACACCATGGAGCTGGTCAAGAACGTCTCCGGCGTGCAGGCGACGGGACGCTATTTCGACTCCTATCTTATTCGCGGCTTCAAGACGGGCTATGGCGAGACCTATCGCAACGGGTTGAAGCTCGAAGCCGTGGTCGGCGGCGAGGAGGTGGCCTTCACCGATCGCGTCGAGGTGGTGAAAGGGCCGAATTCTGTGCTCTACGGCCGCATCGAGCCCGGCGGCTTCGTGAATGTCGTCACCAAGCGTCCGCAGGAGGTTTTCAAGGCCGAGGCGAACGAGCAGTTCGGCAGCTGGGGGCTGTCGCGCACGAGCTTCGACGTGACCGGCCCCGTGGACGAGGCGAAGACCGTCCTCTATCGCCTGATGGGCGTCTATGACCATGCCGATTCCTTCGTGAATTTCGATCATCGCGACAATGGCGCGGTCGCGCTCTTTCTCACCTTCCGGCCGACGCAGAATTTCGAGTTCAATGTCCAGGTCGAGCATTATGAGAAGCGGCAAACGGGGCCATCCGGCGTCGGCGCCATTCCAGTCGATCTCCGCTACGACACGAGCGGAAATGCGCAGGTCATCCCCGGCTACAATGACCGGCCGCTCAATTTGGGACGAAACTTCTCGATCGGCGATCCGGGCCTGTGGAAAAATCAGCCCTATGTCGTCCGCCGAACGCTCATCGGCTACGACTGGACCTATAAGTTCGACGAGAAGTGGAAGATCACCAATCGTCTCCACTATTCTGGAAGCAATGATAGCGCTTACGGCTTCGAGACCTATGGCGGGTTCGACGGAACGACCATCTCCCGCGCCTTCTATGGCGAACGCAATTCCATCCAGATGCTGTCGACCAACCTCGATCTCTCCGGAGAGTTCGAGACCGGACCCATCACCCATCGCCCTCTCGTCGGAATCGACTGGTTCTCGACCGAGAGGAACTCCAATGGCTCGGACAGCTATGGCTATCCGCTCAATATCTATGCGCCGGTCTATGGGGTCTATAATTCGAAACTCGCTTTCGACCGCTACATCACCGGATCGAACATGCTCTGGCGTGCAACCAACAGAGACTTCGGCGTCTATGCGCAGGATCAGATGTCGTTCTTCGACAATCGCATTCACCTGCTGCTCGGCGGACGATGGGACAAAGCGCAAGGCGGCAACCCCAAGGACTATGGCGACGGCTGGGCGAGCTGCTATCCCTTCTGCACGGGATTTCCAGGAAGCAACTATCAGGACAAGCCGAAGCTTTCGCCCCGCGCCGCTGTGCTGTTCAAAGTCACGGATGATCTGTCCATCTACGGCAGCTATGTCCGCTCCTTCGGCTCGAACAATGGCGTCTCGAGAGACGGCTCAGCCTTTCCGCCACAGGAGGGCCTGCAATGGGAAGTGGGCGTCAAGAAATTATGGCTCGACGGCAGAGTGACGACCAGCCTCGCGCTGTTCGATCTGCGCAAGAAGAACCTCCTCCAGCGCGATCCATTCTTCCCCGGCCGCAGCATCGCGATCGGTGAGGTCGCCAGCCGGGGAATCGAGGTCGATATCTCTGGGCAGGTGACTGAAAATCTGAGCGTCATCGCCAGCTACACATTCGATTCCGTCAAGCTCACCAATGACAACAACAACGGAAACGCCGGACATCGCTTCAATGGGGCCGCCCCGAATGTCGGCAACATCTGGGCCAAATGGGACACCGCGCCGCATCAATCCGAAGGTTTCGAGTTCGGCGGCGGGCTCTATGCCTCGGACGAGCGCTACGGCTCTGACGCCAATACGTGGAAGCTGCCCGGCTATGTCCGCTTGGATGCGATGGGCGCCTATCGGACCGAGATCGACGGACACAAGGTGAAGTTCCAATTCAACATCAAGAATCTCACCGACCGCCACTATTTCGAATACAGCGACGGCTCTCAATACGCCTACTACGGCCAGCCGCGCACATTCATGGGCTCGGTCAATTTCCAATGGTGAGAGGCGAGCCTTCGCCATGAAACGCATCGGCGCGCGTCCTGAGCGCGCGCCGAATTTTTCGTCGAACGTCTGGAGCGGCCGCCATGACGCGCGCAATCTTCGTGTTCCTGCATCGCTGGGCGGGACTCGCCATGGCGAGCTTCCTGATCCTGGTCGGAGTCACGGGAAGCATTCTCGTCTTCCTGCCCGAATTGAATCACTGGCTGACGCCGAACCTCTATCCCGGCCGGCAAGACGGAGCGGAGCTCTCCGCCAGCGCGCTGCTGCGCCGCGCCGACGAGCTCACGCCGCAAGCGCGCGCGACGCGAATCTTCTTCGCGGCGCCGGGAACGACGATCGTCTCCTTCGAGGCGAAGCCGGGCGCGCCGGAGGTCGACGCTCTCTATCTCGATCCAGTCAGCGGTGATGCGCTCGGCCGCGTGAAGCAAAAGGGCCTGCCGGAAAGCCTCGGCGATCTCCTGCCCTTCATCGACCGTCTGCATTGGTCGCTTGCGCTCGGCCCTTGGGGTGTGTGGCTGCTCGGCGTCGTCGCGCTCATCTGGACGATCGACTGCTTCATCGCCTTCTATCTCACCCTGCCGGCCAATCTCCTGCGCCGGCGCGGCTTCCTCGCGCGGTGGAAGCCCGCCTGGCTCATCAAGAGCGGCGCCTCCTTCTATCGGCTCAATTTCGATTTGCATCGCGCGAGCGGATTATGGCTGTATCCGCTGCTGCTCGTTCTCGCTTGGTCGGGCGTGTGCTTCGATCTCAATGCCGTCTATCGCGGCGCCATGGGGCTCGTCTTCGATTTCGAGCCGCCGATCTGGAAGCGCGAAGCTCCGCCCGCGCCGGATGGACGCGAGCCGATGCCTTTCGAAGAGGCCGAACGCATCGCACGCGATCTTATCGAGAACCGCGCCGCGCGCGAAGGCTTCACGATCGACCGCCGCGTCGACTTTTCTCTCGATCGCGAGACCGGACTCTATGCCTATGGCGTTCACAGCAGCCGCGACGTCGGCGAGAAATATGGCGGGACGACGATCGCCATCGACGCCTATACGGGCGCCTTGCACGGCTTCCACGCTCCGACCGGCGGCAAGGGCGGCGACACCGCGACCGAATGGCTTGTCGAGCTGCATATGGCCAATGTGTTCGGCCTACCCTATCGCATTCTCGTCTGCGTCGCCGGCGTGGCAATCGCTCTTCTCTCCGTCACCGGCGTGGTCATTTGGTGGAAAAAGCGAGTCGCTCGCCGACGCCACGACAAACGGAGGGAGCCGGACAAAGAGGATGGGACGCGATCGGCCAATAGGTCTACAGCGTCGCTATGAAGTGACGCTGGACTATCGCAACCCCAGCCGCGCCATCATCTTCAACAGCCCGACGCGGGAGACGCCGAGACGGCGGGCCGCAGCGCTATGATTGTGCTCGGTGGCGGCGAGCGCGGCGCCGATCATGCGGCGCTCCAATTTCTCCTGCGCTTCGGGAAGCGTTTCGGCAACAGCTTCCGCCGAAGGCAGAACTCCGCCGCCGCGCGCGAAATTCAAATCCTCGGCGGAAATCGTCGATGATTGCGGATCGGCGAGCGCGGCGGCGCATTCGATCGTCGCTTTCAGCTCGCGGACATTGCCGGGCCAGGACTGAGCGACGAGCCAAGCGAGCGCCTCCTGCGAGAACCGCAATTTGCGCTTCTTCGCCGCTTGGCCGAGAAAATGTGCGGCGAGAAGACCCAAATCTTCGCGCCGCTCGTCCAGCGCCGGCGTGCGAATAACGACTCCGCGCAGGCGATAATAGAGGTCCTCGCGAAAGGCGCCGGAAGCGATCATCGCCTCCAGATCGCGGTGCGTCGCGCTGATGATGCGCGCATCGGCGCGCCGCGCATCGCGCCCGCCGACGGGCGTATAGGTACCTTCTTGCAGGAAGCGCAGCAGCTTCACTTGGCAGGGAAGCGGAGTCTCGCCGATCTCGTCCAGAAACAGCGTTCCGCCGCGCGCCGTCGCGACGAGGCCTGGGCGATCGGCATGGGCGCCGGTGAAGGCGCCTTTGAGATGGCCGAATAATTCGCTCTCGATCAGCTCGGCTGGGATCGCGCCGCAATGGATGGAGACGAAAGGCCCGCGACGCGCGCTCACCCTGTGCAGCGCATGAGCGACGAGTTCCTTGCCGGAGCCGGTCGGGCCGAGGATCATCACGGGAAGCTCGGCCGGGCCGATGCGGCGGATCATATCCTTCACATGCGCAATGGCAGGGCCATTGCCGATCAGCCCATCGTCGGAACTCGCCTTCTCCGCCCGCAGCCGCGCGATCTCGCGCTCCAGCGCCGCTTTGGCGAGCGCGCGCTCGACGCAAAAGCGCAGCAGCTCCGGCTCCACGGGCTTGGCCAGAAAATCCCAGGCGCCGAGCGCGACGGCGCGCAGCGCCAGCTCATGCTCGCTATGCGCCGTCAGCACGACGGTGACGGCGCTCGTAAAATCCGGCAGCAGCGACAGGCCCGCCTCGGGCGTGCGCTCCGGAGGCATGACGAGATCGAGAAGCACGAGATCTGGCCGCGCCTGCGCGAAGGTCTCGCGCGCAGAAGCCGCGTCCTTCGCCGTCACCACATGATAACCTTCGCGCGTCAGAAAGGCGCCGGCGACGCGCGCGAAAGCAGGCTCGTCGTCGACGATGAGGATCGTCTCGCCGCTCATCTTTGAAACCTCAAAGTGACGCAGGTGGAGAAGCCCGCGCGCGCGCCGAGCGCGACGGAGCCGCCATGCGCCGCCATGATCTTGGCGACAATGGCGAGGCCGAGCCCCGTGCCTTCGCAGGAACGCGAAACAAAGGGCTGAAACAGACGGTCCTTGATTTCCTCTGGCACGCCGGGGCCGTCATCACAGACATGAATGAGCGTCGCTTCGGGCGTCGTCTCGACGAAGACAGCGACGCGGCCGCCGGCGGCGCGCGCATTGGCGATGAGATTGTCCATCGCTTGGGCGAAACGGAAAGGATCTGCGCGCAAATGCGTGTCGCTCGCGATGTGAATCTCAATATCGCCGAAAGCGTCAGCGAGGTCGATATCGGCCGGCTCGATCTTCCACGGCTTGGCATAGTCGAGCAATTCGGCGACGAGACGATTCATGCGCCGCGTCTGCTCTATGATCTCGGCGCGCGCTTCGGCCGGCGCGGCGGCGGCGGCCATGTTCACGATGTTGAGCGGATTGCGCAGATCATGCGCAATCGTCGAGGCGAGCATTCCGAGCTCGGCGAGCCGTTCGCTCTCGGCGCGGCTTTTTCGGCGATCGATGTCATCGAGGCTCTGCGTCAGAATATCGGCGTACACAATGGCGAGACGGCGCGCGCCCGGAGGCGAATCCGAAAAGCCGGCAAGCGTCGCCTTCCATTTGTCGCCCGTATCGGAGCAGCGAAGCGCCGGCTCCGGCCCTTCGCTGCAAAGAGTCACATCGACAGACGGACGCATCGCGGCGCGCAAATGCGTGCGCGCGATCTCGATCGCCTCGGCCGTTGTGTCCGCGCCCGCGAGGTCGCCACGCCATTGTGCGATCATCTCGGCGGAAATCTCAGGGCCGGCGTAGACGAGCCGATCCGCGGCGCGCCGGATGGGCTCGCCGAAAGAGAAAGCCAGCGCCATGGCCGCGGCGACAACGAGCCACATGGACACGAAATTCATCGACGGCGCGAGGAAACTCAAAGGCGCCGCGGCGAGCAATCCGGCGACGGCGGCGGCGAGCAGCAGCACGAGCGCATAGGCTGCGGCGCGGCGCGCCCAGACATTGGCGGCCATCAGCTCGTAGCGCAAAATGCCGTAGACGAGCAGCGCTGGATAGAACGGCAGAGCGAGAATGGACCAGGGCGCGACAGCCACGCCGAACAGTGGCGGCGCGAAAGAGACGACGGTCGATAGGCCGACGAGGGACGAGACGAGAACGATCGCAATCTCGCGTCGGCGCTTGCCCTCGGCGCGGCGCAGAGCGAAAGCCATCAGCCCATTGCCATAGGCGGCGAGGCCGATCGCCACGGCGACGCCGAAGATCCCCGCGCCCGCGAAGCGAAAACCGCGCAGGCCCGCGTGTGTTTCGAAAAAATCGCCAGCGCCGAAGAAGAGCAGCGAGAGCGTCGCGCCAGCGCCGAGCGCATGGACGATCGGAAGCGAGCGCGCGCTCTGCCCCCTCAGCCGGATCGCGAAATCGACAGCGAGCGCCGAGCCGAGCGGAGCCAGCGCCATCGACGCCGCGCCGATGCGCTCGGGCAGGATCAAGCCGAGGGCGAAAAGCCCGACGATCACGACGAAGGCCGCGAGCTGCTTCGCGCCCGGCGCCGCGCCGGCTCGAGCCAGGAGAAACGCTGAAAGCGCGACGCTCGACAGGAAGGTCGTCGAGATGGAGAGGGTGAACAGCAGGCTCGGCGTCATCGCCCGACTGTATCCTCAGTTTATAGGCGATTCAATGAAATCTGTCTCTAACGTTTATAGTAGCCCCATTCATATGACATAAAAACAGATAGTTATCCAGTGGCGCCGCCATTGCCCATAGGTCTCCCAAAGGCGAAGCTTTTTCGCCCCATCGCCGAGGAGACCGATCTTGGCCCGCATTCTCATCATCGGCGGCAGCGGATTCATCGGACGGCATATCGCCGGCCGGCTTCGCGACCGCGGCCATCATGTCGTCGCGGCCTCGCGCCGCAAGGTCGATCTCGCGCGCGACGGCGAAGCGCGGCTTCGCGACAAGGTCGCGAGTTTCGAGATCGTCGTCAATTGCGCCGGGCTCGTCCGCGACGACGGCGCAAATAGCATGGACGCCGTCCATGCGGAGGGCGCGTGCAATCTCTTTCGCGCCTGCCTCGCCGCTCGCGTCGCGCGGCTCATTCACATCTCGGCGCTCGGCGTCGAGAGCGACGGCGAGACGCTCTATCAGCGCACCAAGGCCGTCGCAGAAGAGCGGCTCGCGGCGCTCGATCCCACCGGCGCGCGCCTCGATTGGCGCATATTGCGTCCCTCGCTCGTCGTCGGCCGCGGCGGCGCGAGCACGCGCTGGTTGCTCGCCGCCGCCGTCCTGCCCTGGCTGCCGAGCTTCGGCGATGGCGCTTGGCGCTTTCAGCCCGTGCATGTCGGCGATCTCGCCGAAGTCGCGGCGCGTATCGCGGAGGGAGCCCCTTCGCCGCGTCGCCTCGATGTCGTCGGCCCGGAGCCGATGACGACGGATGCGCTGCTCGCGCTCTTGCGCGAATGGCTCGGCCTGAAGCCGACGCGCTTCTTTCGCGTGCCCTATCGGCTCTTTCTGCTCGCGGCGTCGATCGGCGGACGCATCTCGACCGGACCGCTCAATCGCGAGGTGATAAAGCTCCTCTCGCGCGGCAATGTCGCCGATTGCGCGCCGATGACTGCGGCGCTCGGCCGGCCGCCGCGCGCTATTCGCGATGCTCTGGCGCTGGAGCCGGCGTGCGAGGCGGACAGGCGGGCGGCGCGACTGTTCCTCCTGCCTCCCGTGCTGCGCTGGAGCCTCGGCCTGTTGTGGGTCGCGACGGGCCTTCTCTCCATCGGACTCTATCCGCAGGAAAAGAGCTATGCGCTGCTCGCCGAGATCGACGTTCACGGCGCGCTCGCCGAGTTTGCGCTCTATGGCGGCGCGGCGGTCGATCTCCTGCTCGGCGTGCTGCTGCTGCTGCGCTGGCGCCCTGCCCTCGTCGGCGCCGCGCAGCTTTCGACCATGCTCGCCTTCACCATCATCGCGACGCGCCTGCCATCCGATTATTGGCTGCATCCTTTCGCGCCGCTCCTCAAGAATTTGCCGATCGCCGCTGCGATCCTCGTCATGATCGCGTTGGAGTCCTGACCCATGCTCGATCCTCTCACTCTGAAAACAGCGCATATCGTCAGCTCGACGATTTTGTTCGGCACGGGGCTCGGCACCGCCTTTCATGGCCTCGCCGGCAATCTGCGCGGCGATCTGCGCGCCATCGTCGTCGGCAACAGAAATGTCGTGCTCGCCGATTGGCTGTTCACCACGCCCGCCGTCATCGTGCAGCCCGTCACCGGCGTGCTGCTGGCGTTGGATCAAGGCTGGCCGCTCGATACGCCCTGGCTGCTCGCGGCGATCGCGCTCTATCTCTTCGTCGGCGCCTGCTGGTTGCCGGTCGTATGGCTGCAAATCCGCATGGCGCGTATCGCCGAGCAATGTCTCGAGAAAGACGCGCCGTTGCCGCCGATCTATGGAACCTACCTCCTCTGGTGGTTCGCGCTCGGCTGGCCGGCCTTCATCGCCATGATCGCGATCTTCTGGCTGATGGTCGCAAAGCCGCAATTTTAAAAAATGGAGATAGACATGACCACTCTGTTCCAAGACCTGCTCGCCGAGCGCTTCGATCTCCTGCCCGCGCCCGTCCGTCGCTTCCACACGCGCGAGCGCGAGATCTTCACCGGCGGTCGCGCGAAAATCTCCGCGCAGGGCCGCGGTCTCGGCGCGGCGATGCTCGCCTTTGTCGCGGGTCTTCCGGCGCCGGGCGAGAATGTCGAGACGCACGTCCGCTTCACGCCGCTCTCTGGAAAGCGGGAATTCTGGCGGCGCGATTTCGCCGGGCGGCGCTATGAGAGCGTCATGCAGGCGGCGCCGGACGGGCGCCTGATTGAGCATTTCGGCCCCTTCGATCTCTATTTCGATCTCACCGCCTCGCCCGCTGGCCTGCGCTGGTCGCTGGCCGAATGGCGCCTGCTGAAAATCCCGCTGCCGCGAGCGACGACGCCGATGATCGAATGTTTCGAGAGCGCCGAGGGCGAGCGCTTCGCCTTCGACATAGACGTCGCTTTTCCGATCGTCGGCCATGTCGTGCATTACAGCGGCTCACTGGCGGAGACGCCAGAGGATGCGCCGATCTTCGTCTATGACGGCGTCTGCGCGCTCTGCGACTGGACTGTTCGCTATGTCCTTGCGCATGAGATCACGCCGTCGATCCGCTTCGTCGCGATACAATCTAAAGAAGGGCGCGCTTTGGCGCGAGAGGCGGATATAGACCCGGACGCGCCCGAGAGCTTCCTCTTCATCGAGAACGGCCGGCTGATGAAGGACTCCGAGGCGCTGCTCGCGCTCGCCCGGCAATTGCGCGGACCGGCGCGCGCCGCCCCTCTCGCCCGCCTGCTGCCACGCTTCGTCGCCGATGCGCTCTATCGCCTCGTCGCGCGCAACCGCTATCGCTGGTTCGGTCGGAAAGTCGCCTGCGCGCTCCCAGAGGCCTCGCACCCGACGCGCGACGCTTGCGCATATCCGACGGAGGATCAACCGACCGATCGCTCATCATCCGATTGAAAAACGGATCACCGATTGCGTAGCCGCGGCGCGTCACTCGACGAAATTTGTGACGCCGCTCGCCGACGCCTTCGCGAGCGTCACGCGAAATGTCGCGCCGCCATCCGGCGTCGGCTCGAGAGAAATGCGCCCCTCTCGCCTCGTGATGATCGGATCATGAGCGGCCTCCTGCGCCGGAGGCCCGCGCACGCCGCTTCTGCAGCCAGCGCGTGAGGCCGGTGATGTAGAGCAGCGCCGGCGCGACGCCGAGCAGAGCGATGACCGCGCGGCCCAGATCGCCGAAGGCCTCGCCGGAATGTAGTGGGAATTGCCATTCGAGGAATTTCTCGCCGGCGGTAAAACGATGCGGATCTTCGATCGCGAGGATTTGGCCACTGTAGCGATCGACCGCCGCCATCCGGTGTGGCTCGCTCACATTGACTTCGTCATCGGCGCGCTTGCCGACCACGAAGGCGCCCTCCGGCGCCACCGGCAGCGAGAGGCTCATCACCTTCCCGTCAGGAAACAGCTGGTCCACCGCCGCCACCGCTGCTTCTGCGCCGATCGACGGGCGCCCGTCGGCAGACACGGATTTCGCGTTTTCGAGATGATGCGTATGAACCGGGGAAAAGAAGTCGACGAGCGCGATCATTTGCGCGCTGAAGGTCAGGTAGAGTCCTGAAAATATGATCACGGCGAAGACGGCGAGGACATAGACTCCCGTCGTCTTGTGGAGATCGAGAATCAGGCGCTCGGCGCTCGCGCCGCGCTTGATCTGAAGCGCCTGTCGCCATCTGCCATTGCGCGGCCACCAGAGATAGACGCCAGTCGCGAGCGAGACGAGCAGGAAGAGGCCGACGAATCCGACGAAGGTCGCGCCGTTCTCGCCGAGCAGAAGCGCCGAGTGCAGGTGCACGAGCAGCACGGTCAGAGGTTCTGCGAAGTGATTGCCGTCGTCGACGATCAGGCGCGCGCCTTTGACGGCGGCGGTAATCGGATCGACGACGATCTGATATATTTTGGTGCGCCCCTCCGGCTCCCGCGCCGAATAGATGACGTCGAAATAGCCGCCATCGCCTTTGGGAAAATGCATCCAGACGGGTGCGGAGCCCTCAGGCGCGGCGGCGCGGCTCGCCGCTATGATGCGATCCACCGATGCGCGCTCGCCGCCCAGCGCATAATGCGTCGGCGTGAACAGGTCCTTGTTCAAAAATTCGTCGATCTCGACACGGAAGGCGAGCAGGCTTCCCGAGAGACCGAGGAGAACGAAGACCGCGCCGGCGACGAAACCTATGTAGCGATGCGCAGCGAGCCAGAGCGCTCGGCCGAGGAAGAGGCCGTTCGCTCCGCCGCTCGTCTGCGGCGCCCGGCTCTTTCGATCGATGTCGTCGGTCATGGTCAGAACTCCGCGCGCAGCGACCCGAGGAAGGTTCTCGGCGCGCCGGGAACGGCGCCCATCCGCCCGCCGCCGCCCTCGTAATAGGTCGTGTCGAGCAGATTGTTGACATTGAGCTGGAACGTCAATTTCGGAGCATGCGGAAGCCAGCCGGCGTCGAGCTTGTAGGACGCCATGACATCGACGCGCGCATGCGCGGGCAGCTCGAAGCTGTTGTCATTGTCGCCGAACGCCTTGTCGACATAGGAGACGCCGCCGCCGACGGTGAGGCCGGCGAGCGCGCCCCACGCCTCGTATTTCGCCCAGAGATTGGCGGTGTTGTGGGGCACGGAATGGAGCCGCTTGCCGGCGGTTCCGCCCCCGTTCACCACATCATGGTCCTTGACGATGCGCGCGTCGAGATGGGTGAAATTGGCGATGACGCTCCAATGCTCGTCGATACGCCCCGTCAAATCGAGCTCGACGCCATTGCTGCGTCCGTCGATGACGCGCACGAAAGGCGTGCCGGAGATCGCCGTGGTCTGGTTTTTCTTGTCTATGTCGAAATAAGCGGCGGTCGCAGTGAGCCGCCCGTCCAGCAGCTCGGCCTTCACGCCGCCCTCGAACTGCGTTCCGATCTGCGGCTGTAGCGGTCGATTATACTGGTCTATGCCATTGCTCGAGCCATAGGAGCGCGTGTAATTGCCATAGACGGAAAGCCAGGAGAATGGGCGGATCAGCACGCCGATCCGCGGGCTGTTCGCGCTGACCGGCACAACGACTCTTCGCGAGTCGACCTCGGCGAAGGATTCGTCGGACCACAATGTCGCGGTGCTCGACTCCGCCCAATCATGACGTCCGCCGAGAAGCAGCTGAATGCGATCGTCCCAGAAGGAGATCTGGTCCTGAGCATAGAGCCCCTTCCATTTCTCCTTGGTGATGGTGCGGTAGGAGGAGCTCAGCGCGTCGACATTGGCGGGAATATTGACCGGATAATAGATGTTGATCGAAGAAATATAGTCGCAGCAATGGCCGTGAGCCTTCAAGTCGAGACTATAATAGTCGAAGCCGGCGAGCACCCGGTGGGTGAGAGGCCCCGTCACCGCCTTTCCCTGGAGGTCGACATTGGTCGAAACGGTCTCTCTGTAGAAAATGGGCTCGGCTGCATTCGGCGTCGGCACCAGCCAGATTCCGCGAAGCGCGTCGCCAGTCGCCTCGTTAGAGAAGGAATCGAGCCAATCTCCGCGCTGCCGATAATCGGCGCGCGTGTGTGAAAAGCGGTTCGTCACGCTCCAGTCATTGTCGATCCGGTATGTCCAATCATAGCCGAACAGCGTCCGTTCCTGAAAATTGGGGTATTTGTCGGCGACATAAGAGTCGAGCAGATAGCGGCTGATCGGAATGCCCGCCGGGCGGAAGCCGAGCGCCGGGATCGGCGACAAATCTCTGAAATAGCCCCGTTGATATTCGCCCTCGACGTTGAGGGTGAATTGCTCGGTCGGCCGCCATGTGATCGACGGCGAGATCAGCAGATTGTCCTGGCCGACATGCGGCTGGAAGCTGTCCTTGGCGAGGTAGGACACATTCATGCGATAGAGGAGCGTCTTGTCTTCCAGCAGCGGCCCCGTGGCGTCGATCGCCGTGCGCGTCAGGCCGAAGCTTCCGACCTGCTGATGCACTGAAAAATAGAGCGTCTCCTGCGGGCGCTTGGTCACGATGTTGATCAGACCACCCGGCTCCACACGTCCATAGAGCATAGCGGCCGGGCCTTTGAGAACCTCGATCGACTGGAGGTTGGTCGTTTCCTGATTGGTGGTGTTCGGCTGCCGCAGCCCGTTGCGGTAGGTCTGGTTGCCGCTGTCGAAGCCGCGGACGATGAGGCCGTCGTAGTAGTTCGAGGAGCCGGCGACGCCGCTGACATTGGTGAAGAGCGCGTCGCGGATGCTGACGGCCTGCCGGTCGTCCATCGTCTCGCGCGGAACGATCTGCACGGAATAGGGCGTCTCCAGGATCGGAATGTTCGTCTTTGTCGAGGAGACCGGCCCGACCTGATTATAGCCCGTCTCGCGCCCTCCCGACCGCGCCGATTTATCGGCCGCGCCGGCCTTTCCAGAGCCGCTTCCGCCGAGCGTCTGTCCGGCGACATCGATGGCCGGGAGAGATTCCTGCCCTCGAGCGGGCAGAGCGAATGCGAGAGCGATCGCGCAGGCGGAAGCGCCGCGCAGCAAATGCGAACGGATCATAGGTGTCGTCTCCTGGCAAGCCCACTATCGGGGCCGGACGGAACATCGGAAATCGCGGCGCGCGGCCGCGGTCTGTCGATCAGGAGATTTGTGGAGGAGCGCGAGAAGACCAAAGATGGATGCGCGCTGGCGGGCGAATGACGGCGCGCTCGACGAAGCGCGCCGCGACGCCGCAGCAGCTCGTCGGCGATACCGAATGCGAGACCGCGCTCGCGAGCCTCCCGGCGCCCGGCCCCCCGTCGCTCTCAGAACAGGCGAGACAGCCGATGGGGCAATCATGGGTGTGCCGGCGCCGCTCGCTATCGACGGCGCAACGGTTCTCATTCGCGCCATCCGCGACGCGAGCGCTCACGCGCTCCGGCTCGCTCTTCCCGGCGGCGGACGCCGGGGCCAGGGCCAACGCGGCGAAGAGCCACGCGGCCGCCAAGGCCAACACAGCGCGCGAGAAGCAGCCTCGCCGTCGAAACCACCGCATCATCGAATAGACCCTGGGGGCGCGGTCGCAGCCGCCACCGCTTCGAGGAGTTCGCAGCTCGACCTCGAGCGCTTCTCTCCCTCGCATGTGAAAGTCTCACCAAGCTCTCACATTTGGGCGCCAGCCGAATTCCTATCTGCTGTGACGGATTTGCAACAGCTCCGACATAGCGGCGGTCGCCATCCGGCGTCAGGCGGGACCACGGCAGGGATACGGCAGGGATTATGATCCTCGGCTCGGCGAACCGTCGTCTTCACGGCGCAATAGTCCGACGACGATCTCGGGCGGAGCCGCGCACCAAAGGCGCGACCGACGTTCGACGAGCTTCGATGCAAAAGCGATCGGGCCGGCCGTCGGCTCTTCGTCCTCGGGGAGAGACAATGACGCTCCGGCTCACCGCTCGGAGGCGGGCTCCGCGATCGGGACAAAGCCGGCGTGGCGCAAAGCCGCTTGTCCCGAGGGCGACAACAGCGTCAGAAAGAAATCCAGCGCCGCGGCGGAAGCGCGCGGCGACAGAGCGACGCCATATTCGACCGCGACGTCATAGAGCTCCGGAAGCGGAAACGCCCGATATTTGCCGGCCGATTTTTCCGCCATGGGGGTCGCGCCCGAGCAATAGACGAGCAGCAGATCGACCGCGCCCTCGTCGAGCCAATGCGTCAGCGGCTGATTTTGCGGGCGCGGCTCGGCGCTATTCGGCTCGCCGCCGCCGAAGAGAATCTTCGCCTTGCCGGTCAGCGTATCGAAAGCGCCCGGCCGCTTCTCGTCGATGCGACGGAAGAAGGACCAGGCGTAATCGCCGGCGGGGTCCGACTTCGGCGTGGAAGTCCCCGGCCGCACGGCGGGATCGAGCAGAGAATCGACAAGCGTCTCGCGCGTGATCGCCGAATGGGCCTGCACGACGGCGCAGAGCTTGTTGCGCGCCAGCAAGACGCTCGGCCGCGCCAGCCCCTTCTCGGTCAAGGATCGCGCCTGCGGAAAAGCGGCGGTGGCGTAAACGTCGAAAGCCACGCCGCCGATGATCCGGTCGCGCAGCGCGCCGGCGGGACCGAAAACCAGCGTCACATGATCGCCGCGGCTCTTCTCGAACTCCGTCGCGACGGCGGTCAGGGCGCCGCGGAGGCTTCCCGCCGCCAGCACGCGAATTTCCTCCGCGCGCGCCGGGACGAGAGCCGCGAGCATGAGAGCGATGGAAGCGAATAGTCTCATCTGGCGGCTCCTTCGCTCACAGTGATCGCAGAAAGGCGATCAGCGCCTCGCGCTCGTCCCTCTTCAGCGCGGCATAGGCGGCCTTCGCCGCTTCGCCCTCGCCGCCGTGCCAGAGGATCGCCTCCTCCAGCGTGCGCGCGCGGCCGTCGTGCAGAAGCAGGCTGTGCTCATTGACGATCGGCGCGAGTCCGACGCCCCATAAGGGCGCGGTGCGCCATTGCCGGCCGCTGGCGTGGAAATCGGGCCGACCATCGGCGAGCGCTTCGCCCATGTCGTGCAGCAGAAGATCGGTATAGGGCGCGATCGTCTGAGCCGGCAGCGTCTGCGAAAATTTGGGATGCGCCTCCGTCTTCAGGCTCGGGACGTGGCAGACGCCGCATCCGGACGCGAGAAAGAGCGTCTCGCCGCGCGCGACTTGCGGATTATCCGTGTCGCGACGCGGCGGCGGAGCGAGATGCGCATTGAAGAAGTCGATGTCGTCGAGCCGGATGGCGTCCAGCTCGGGCCGGTTCTTCGACTTTGTCGCGGCCCGGCAGGCCGCCTGCTGCTCCGTGCATTGATCCTCGGGGAACAGCGGCGTGGTGACGCCGAGATCGCCGATGAACGCCTCGGCGATCTGCTGCTTCAGATTGGGGCTGTTTGCCTTCCAGCCGAAGCGCCCCGGGACCATTTGGCCGGAAATGACGTCATAGACCTCGTTGACGACGCCATGGACGCCCTGCGCCGGCTGCTCCGCGGCGATGCGCTTCATGGTCTCGATCGGCACGGACTCGAGCAATCCGTCGCCGAACACGGCCGGCGCGACTCGCGGCGAGAAGAGAGCGCCATCGAGCGGCCCATAGGCGAGCCCGACGAATTCTATGCGCGGACGGCGCAGCGCCACTATGGAGCCATCGGCGAGCGTCGCCGTGATCGCCTCCCAGGAGATTGCGGCGCGGCCCTCCCCCGGCACGCCGGGCGCACCCTCCTCATTCAGCTGTCCGCCATAGGCCGGATGCGGCTTGGGCGCGCCATGCGGGCCGTCGCCGGGAACCGAGAGGCGCACCAGCATGGACAGCATGCGTTCGTCCGGCCCGCTCGGCGGCTGGCCGCGGCCGTTCTTCTGATGGCAGGCGGCGCAAGAGATGCGGTTGAACAGCGGCCCGAGCCCGGACGCCTCGCCGCCGCCCGGCGGAAAGGACCAGGAGCGCATGAACTCGACGCGGCCGCGATAGAAGGCGTCCTCCGCCGCCGCATCGAGCCCGGCGACGGGATAGCTATAGGCCTCGCGCGGGAACTCTTCGGCGCTCGCCGAGACCAAAGACCCGACGAGAAAAGATCCGATGAGAACAGCCGATGCAACGCGCGCCGCAGGACGAAAAATGCCGCGCCTCACGCCTTGGCCTCGTCCAGCAGCCGGCTCGCCCGCGCTTGATTCTCGCGAAAGGCGGCGCGCCATTTCTCGATGATCGGCTTGGCGGGCTCGGGTATCGTGAGGCCGTTCGGCTGACCGGGAATGACCTGCGCTTGCTCCGGCGGGCCGGCGCTCGCCTGCGGGGCGGGGCTCGCTTCGGGGGAGACGGCGCTCTCCGGCCGGCGGCGCGGGCGGAAGGCGGCGGCGATCGCCTCGTCCTTCCAGAAATCGGCCGCGACCGGAATCTCCTCCAGCGCTCGCCGCGCCTCGGCGACATGAGAGCCGCCGCGTCCAGCCGTCTCCGCCGCATGCACGCGCCGCCACAGGCCGGACAGCAGCTCCTTGTCTTGCACTAGGCCGTTGAACAGCGCCGCCATCGCAGTGGCGCGGCCGCCGCCGTCGTCGGCCGGCTGAAAGGCGAATTGCCCCGCGGCCTGAGCGGCGAAAGGATCGAACTGCGCCGCGCCGAGCGCCGCATAGACTTCGGGCCGCACCGGCAGGCGCGGCAGATCGGTCTTGGGCAGCAGCGACTGCCCCTCGGCCGAGAGAACATAGGAGGCGAAAGCGCGCGCGCCCTCGACATTGGCGGCCTTCTTCAAAAGGCCGATATATCCGGCGTTCACGATCCCGCCATGCTCGGGATAGACGCGCTCCATCGGCTGGCGGAAACGCTGCTCGGCGTTGGGCACGGTGTCGACATGCAGCGCCACCGGCTGGCGGCCGGAGATGACCTCGTCGCGCAGGCCCTTTTGCATCAGCACGGCGTTGCCGGCGATGGCCGAGAGCAGCGCCCAGCCCTTCTCCCAGCCGAAGGATTGCGTCGCGACGCTCAGCAATTGGCTGCCGAAGCGCACAGTCCAAGGGTCGGACATGGCGACCTTGCCGGCGTAGGCCGGGCCGGCCAGCACGGCCCAATCCTCGGGCCAGGGAAGGTTTTGCGCTCTTATCGCCTTGCTGTTGACCAAAAAGCCGAAGGCGGTGAGCTGCGAGGCGTGAAAGAGATCGCCCTCCCCCTCCAGCGGCAGCGCGCCGATCGCCGCGGGCAGGCCCTCCTTGGAGAGGCCGAGCGGCTGCATGAAGCCGTCCTTCGCCATATCGGCGAGATGATTATGCGGGGCCGCCTGCCACCAGACATCCGGGCTCGGCGCCGAGGCGTCGCGAAGATGACGCATCGCGTCCGGCGGCATCAGCCAGACGATCTGCACGCGATATTGCGGATAGGCCTTCTCGAAACCTCTCTCGATCAGCGACAGAGTGTCGTCATTGTGATTGGTCATCACGACGACGGGCCGCCGCTCATCGGCGAAAGCCGCGCCCGGAAGCGCCGACAAGGCGCCGGCGGCGCATCCCTGGAGAAAGCCGCGGCGGGAAGAAGCACCAATGCGCGACATGCTGCGCCTCGCTGGTTTTTGCAAAGAGCTGTCGGACGCGCGCCGATAACGAAGGGCCGCGGCCGCGCGATCGATCATATGATCTGCAGCGGAATTCACGGCGCGTCGTTCTCTCCCCGCGAGCGGAGAGAGGAGGATTGCGCGAGCCGATCGGCCGAAGCTCAAATCATCAAGTATTCGAACTATATTACGATACGCCCTGTAGCAAGGCCACAGTTCGGGCAGGTCGCCGCTTTCCGCGCCAATCCGGCGCAGCGCCGATGCGCGTCATCGCCCACCGCGGCTATTCCGTCGTGAGGGCGGTTTCCACATCGCTCGGGTCGATGCGGCGCGACAGCCCGGCGGCGAGCTTGTCGTGATCGAGCTCGCCCTCCCACCAAGCGACGACGATGGCGGCGACGCCATTGCCGCAAATATTGGTGAGCGCGCGGCACTCGCTCATGAATTTATCGACGCCGATGACGATGGCCATGCCCGGCGCGAGGCGCGGATCGATGGAGGAGAGCGTCGCGCCGAGCGTGATGAAGCCCGCCCCGGTCACACCCGATGCGCCTTTCGAGGTCAGCATGGCGACAGTTAGAATGACGAATTGCTGCCCCGCCGTCAGATGCACGCCGAGCGCCTGAGCGATGAATAGGCTCGTCAGCGTCATATAGATATTGGTGCCGTCGAGATTGAAGGAATAGCCGGTCGGCACCACGAGGCCGACGACGGATTTCGAGCAGCCGAGGCGCTCCAGCTTCTCCATCAGCTGCGGCAGCGCGCTCTCCGAGGATGAGGTGCCGAGCACGATCAGCAATTCATCGCGAATATAGGCGAGGAAGCGCAATATATCGAAGCCGACGATGCGGGCGACGAGGCCGAGCGCGACGACGACGAATAATATGGAGGTGAGATAGAAGGAGCCGACCAGCCATGCGAGGCTCATCAACGATTGCGAGCCATATTTGCCGACCGTGTAGCCCATGGCGCCGAAAGCGCCGATCGGCGCAGCCTTCATCACAATGGCGATAACGCCGAACATGGCGTGGCCGGCCTCGTCGATGAAGCCGCGCAGCGCCCTGCCCCGCTCGCCCAGCGCCATCAGCGCGAAGCCGAACAGGATGGAGAACAGCAGCACCTGTAGAATATCGCCCTTGGCGAAGGCGCCGATGACGCTGTCGGGAATAACGCCGAGCACGAATTCCACCGGCGTGCGCTGCGCGGCGGGCTCGAGATATTTGGCGACGGCGGCGGGGTCCGCCTTGCCGGAAAAGCCCTCGCCCGGCCGCAGCACATTGCCGACGAGGAGCCCGAGCGCCAGAGCGACGGTCGAGACCACCTCGAAATAAACGAGCGCCTTTATGCCGACGCGGCCGACCTTGGCGGCGCTCTCGAGATGCGCGATGCCGGAGACGATGGTGCAGAAGATGATCGGCGCGATCACCATTTTGATGAGATTGACGAAGCCCTTGCCCATCGCCTCCATCCAGGGGCTCTGGGCGATGTCGGGAAAATAGACGCCGAGCAGCGCGCCGAGCACAATCGCCGCGAGCACCTGGAGATAGAGGCTATGCGCGTTTTTGCGCGGCGCGGCCTCAGCCATTTCGACGGCTACGGTCAATTTCTGCCCCTTTTTCCAGCTCTTTCGGCATTCCTAGACCTGGAGCAGGAACCGGGCAATGGCAAGCAGGGGCGGTCGAGAGGGTGTGAAATGCCGAGTCTTTGCCATTGAACCCCACCCCGTCCGGCTAACGCCGGCCGACCCTCCCCGTAAAGGGGAGGGTAGACGCCCGCTTCACGCGCTCACCATGTCGAGCCGCATCAGCGTCCGCGCATCGAGCGTCAGCGTCAGCGCGCCGAAAATCTCTGTGAGCTGGGCGACGCTCGTCACGCTGACGATCGGCGCGGTGACGCCGGGCTGGGCCAGCAGCCAGGCGATGGCGACCTGCGCCGGCGTGGCGCGAAATTGCGCGGCGGCGCGGTCCAGCTCGCGTAGAATATCGAGGCTGCGCTCGTCGAGAATGCCCGCGACAACGGCGCCGCGCGCCGCGCCGACCGTATCCTCCATGGAGCGATATTTGCCGGTGAGGAAGCCCGCCTCCAGCGCCCGGAAGGGGATGACGCCAATGTCCCCCTCGAGGCACAGGCGGCGCAGATCGCCCTCGTAATAGGCGCGGGTGACGAGATTGTAGTGCGGCTGCAAGCAGGAAAAGAGCGGCAGCCCATGCGCTCGCGCGGCCGCCAGCGCCTCCGCGAGGCGCGGCGCCGAATAATTGGAGGCGCCGATGGCGCGCACCTTGCCGCTCTGAATGAGCGTCGCGAAGGCTTCCAGCGTCTCCTCGAAGGACGTCGCCGTATCGTCGAAATGCGCCTGATAGAGATCGATGCGATCGGTTCGCAGACGGCGCAGCGAGTCCTCGGCCGAGCGGATGATATGCGCGCGGGAGAGGCCCTTGCCCACATTGGGCATGGCGCCTCCGAGCTTGGTGGCGATCAGCACGCGGTCGCGCTTGCCCGTCGCCTTCAGCCAATCGCCGATGATCGTCTCGGACTCGCCGCCGCTATGGCCGGGAACCCAAGTCGAATAGGTGTCCGCCGTGTCGAGCAGCGAGAAGCCGCGATCGACGAAAGCGTCCAGAATGGCGCAGGAGGCCGCCGCATCGGCCGTCCAGCCGAAGACGTGGCAGCCGAGCACGAGCGGCGCACAGGCGAGGCCCGAGCGACCGAGCCGACGATGCTCCATCGAAACGCTCCGCTTCCGGCTCGAATTAGCAGTTGCTGTAATCTTCCGGGGCGATGCGGACGTGCATGCCGTCGAGGCTCGAGTCGAATTTCATCTGGCAGGCAAGACGCGAATTGATCTCGCGGTTGGCGGCCTTGGCCAGCATGATGGCCTCGGCCGGCTCCATGGGGGGCATGGCGACGCCTTCGGGCAGATCGACATAGATTTGGCAGGTGGCGCAGGTGCAGCTGCCGCCGCATTCCGCGACCAGCTCCTCGACGCCGGATTTGCGGATCAGCTTCATCATCGTCGCGCGATCCTTGCCGGCGATCTCCGACAGCGTCCCGTCGCGCGTTTCGAGCGTGAATTTCGTCATCGTCACTGTCCGATGTTCAAGGAGAGCAAATCCACGCTCACGGGGTGGCGGCTCGCCACATTTCCATCACGCGCCATGCGGACCGTCGCGAGGCCCGCCGTCTGGGCGGCGTCCAGCTCCTCCTCATTCTCCGACAGCACGAGGACAGAACCGGCGGCTAGGCCCAGATTTTCGCAGAGGTCGCGATAGGAGCCGGGCTCGATCTTCTGGCCGAGGGTCGTGTCGAAAAAGCCCTCGAACAGGGCCGTCACCTGCTCGGAGGAGGAATGGCTCAGCAGCAGCTTCTGCGCCAATTCCGAATTGGACGAGTAGACGAAGAGGCGAAGCCCGGCCGCGGCCCAGGCCGAAAGACAGCCGGCGACGTCCGGATAGAGCTCCGCCGCGAGGGAGCCGGCCGCATAGGCCTCCTGCCAGATGAGGCCCTGAATGACCTTCAGCGGCGTCGCCTTGCGGCCCTGCTTCATCCAGCGCAGCAGCAGAGATTCCGCCTGAGTGGGATCGAGCTCATAGCCGCCCATGAGGCGGCCGGTCTCCTCCAGCGCCTCCTCCACCTCTTCGTCCTCGGCATGCTCGACGATATAGCCGCCGAGCCGCGTGGCGGCGAGCGGCAGCAGCGTGTCGTTCATGAAGGTCATGGGCAGGACCACGCCTTCGAGATCGATCAGGACGACGCGAATGGGCTCGCTCATCGCGCCGCCTCCCCCGCGCAGAATTGTCCGAATAACGCCATCGAAGCGCGCGCCTTTCCCGGTTGTTCGAGGAAAGACAGCATGATTTGTGCCGCGCCCTGCTCGAGGCTGTGGATTACCGCGCCGCAGCATGGCAAGAAGGGCGAGAGGGCGTAAGATCGCGCCGGCCCGGGGAAATGGGCGCATTCCACCCTCCCCTATAGGGGGAGGGTCGGACGGCGGAGCCGTCCGGGGTGGGGTGCGCCGCGAGACTCGGGGAGACACCCCACCCCGCGCCTTCGGCGCGACCCTCCCCCTCACAGGGGAGGGTGAGACCGCCCGCCGCTCCAGTTCTGGTCGTGCCCATGCGAAGCTCGAAAAAATCCGCCGCCCAAACCTCTCTCGACGATCTCTTCGACGGCAAGGTGATCTCCATTCGCGGCGCGCGCGAGCACAATCTCAAAAACGTAGATCTCGTCATTCCGCGCGACAAATTCGTCGTCTTCACCGGCCTCTCGGGCTCGGGCAAATCCTCGCTCGCCTTCGACACGATTTATGCCGAGGGCCAGCGGCGCTACGTCGAGTCGCTCTCCGCCTATGCGCGGCAATTCCTCGAGATGATGCAGAAGCCGGACGTCGATCAGATCGACGGCCTCTCGCCCGCCATCTCCATCGAGCAGAAGACGACCTCGAAAAACCCGCGCTCCACCGTCGGCACGGTGACGGAGATTCACGATTACATGCGCCTGCTGTGGGCGCGCGCCGGCATTCCCTATTCGCCGGCGACCGGCCTGCCGATCGAGAGCCAGACCGTCTCGCAAATGGTCGATCGCGTGTTGGCGCTGCCGCAAGGCGCGCGGCTCTATCTGCTCGCGCCCGTCGTGCGCGGCCGCAAGGGCGAATATAAAAAAGAGATCGCGGACTATACCAAGCGCGGCTTTCAGCGTCTGAAGATCGACGGCGTCTATTACGAGATCGCCGACACGCCGCCGCTCGACAAGAAATTGAAGCACGATATCGACATTGTCGTCGATCGCATCGTGGTGCGCTCCGACATTGCCGCGCGCCTCGCCGATAGTTTCGAGACGGCGCTGGAATTGGCCAATGGCCTCGCCGTGGTGGAATTCGCCGACAGCAAGCGCGCGGACGGCGGCGACGCCCCTGCGGCGGCGACGCCCGCCGCCTACGCCTCCACCCATTATGCGGCCGATCACATCGTCTTCTCGTCGAAATTCGCCTGCCCCGTCTCCGGCTTCACCATTCCGGAGATCGAGCCGCGACTCTTCTCCTTCAACAATCCTTTCGGCGCCTGCCCGGTCTGCAGCGGCCTCGGCCAGGAGCAGGTGATCGATCCCGATCTCGTCGTTCCCGATCCCAAGCTCTCGCTGCGCAAAGGCGCCATCGCGCCTTGGGCGAAATCATCCTCGCCCTATTATGGGCAAGCGCTGGAATCGCTCGGCCGTCACTATAAATTCCGCATGGACACGCCGTTCGAGAAGCTCGAGCAATCGGTGCGCGACGTGCTGCTGCATGGCTCCGGCAAGGAGGAGATCCGCTTCTCCTATGACGACGGCGCGCGCGCCTATGATGTGAAGAAGCCTTTCGAAGGCGTCGTCGCCAATCTGCAGCGCCGCTTCCTCGAGACAGACAGCGAATGGGCGCGCGAGGAAATCGGCCGCTATATGTCGGCCGAACCTTGCAAGGCGTGCCTCGGCTATCGCCTGAAGCCGGAAGCGCTCGCCGTGAAGATCGACGGCTTTCATATCGGCGAAGTGTCGGACCTCTCTGTGCGCGCGGCGCTCGACTGGTTCCGCGCTCTGCCGGAGAAGCTCGACGCCAAGCGCAATGAGATCGCGCATCGCATATTGAAAGAGATACGCGATCGCTTGACCTTCCTCGTCGATGTCGGCCTCGATTATCTGACGCTCTCGCGCGCCTCCGGCACTTTGTCCGGCGGCGAGAGCCAGCGCATTCGCTTGGCGTCACAGATCGGCTCCGGCCTCACCGGCGTGCTCTATGTGCTGGACGAGCCGTCGATCGGCCTGCATCAGCGCGACAATGATCGTCTGCTCGACACGCTGCGACGGCTGCGCGATCTCGGCAATAGCGTCATCGTCGTCGAGCATGACGAGGACGCCATTCTCTCCGCCGATTATGTGGTGGATGTCGGCCCCGGCGCCGGCGTGCATGGCGGCCATATCGTCTCCAAAGGCGCGCCGCAGGAGATTATGGACGATCCCAATTCGCTCACCGGCCAATATTTGACCGGCGCGAAGCAAGTGACCTTGCGCCATGCGCTGCGCAAGCCCGACCCCGGCCGCTGGCTGAAGATCAGCGGCGCGCGCGGAAACAATCTCAAAAATGTCGAGGCGAAGATTCCCTTGGGACTCTTCACCGCCGTCACTGGCGTCTCCGGCGGCGGCAAATCCACGCTCGTCATCGAGACGCTGTATAAAGCAGTGGCGCGGCGCCTCAATGGCGCGCATGAGCATCCGGCGCCCTTCGACAAGATCGACGGACTCGAGCATATCGACAAAATCATCGATATCGACCAATCGCCGATCGGCCGCACGCCGCGCTCGAACCCCGCGACCTACACCGGCGCCTTCACGCCGATCCGCGAATGGTTCGCCGGCCTTCCCGAGGCAAAAGCGCGCGGCTATGCGCCGGGGCGCTTCTCCTTCAATGTGAAAGGCGGCCGCTGCGAAGCCTGCCAGGGCGACGGCGTCATCAAGATCGAGATGCACTTCCTGCCCGACGTCTATGTCACTTGCGACGTCTGCAAGGGCAAGCGCTACGATCGCGAGACGCTGGAAGTGAAATATCGCGAGAAGTCCATCGCCGATGTGCTCGACATGACGGTCGAGGAAGCGGCCGTCCTATTCAAAGCCGTGCCGGCGATCCGCGACAAGATGGAGACGCTGAAGCGCGTCGGCCTCGATTACATTCGCGTCGGCCAGCAGGCGACGACGCTCTCCGGCGGCGAGGCGCAGCGTGTGAAGCTCGCCAAGGAATTGGCGCGCCGCTCCACGGGCCGCACGCTCTATATTCTCGACGAGCCGACGACGGGCCTGCATTTCCACGATGTCGCCAAGCTGCTCGAGGTGCTGCACGAGCTCGTCGATCAGGGCAATAGCGTCGTCGTCATCGAGCATAATCTCGAGGTCATCAAGACGGCCGATTGGATCATCGATCTCGGACCCGAGGGCGGCAATGGCGGCGGCGAGATCGTGGCGGCTGGTCCGCCCGCCGATATCGTCGCGGCGAAGCGCAGCCACACCGGCCGCTATCTCGACGAGGTGCTGAAGCGCCGTCCGCCGCGCGCGGAGAAAGCCAAAGCGGCGAAAGAGGCGCCCGCGCCGAAACGCAAGCGCGCCGCGCAAGAGCAATAGGACCTGCATTACGACGCTGAGGACTCGCGTCCGATCCATGCTCTGGACCGCGAGCCTTCAGGCTCGCCCTTCCTCAGCGCTTCGCGTCGCGAGCAGCGAAATAAGAATCGATCTTCTCACGCATCTCGCGCAAGAAGCGCTCCTCACCGAAGCCGAGTGCGTGGGCGCGAATGCGCTCGGGCGAGAATTCCATGCGCTCGAAGCGCGTGATCGCCTCGCTCAGCGCTTCGATCGTCTGTGTATCGAAGAAGACGCCTGTCTCATTCTCGACAACGGTCTCCGTCGCCCCGCCGCGGCGGAAAGCGATCACCGGCCGTCCACTCGCCATCGCCTCGAGCGGCACGATGCCGAAATCTTCCTCACCCGGAAAGATCAGCGCGCGGCAGCGCGAATAATGCCGCATCAGAACGTCGAAAGGCTGCGGGCCGAGCACGGACACGGTCGGGCCGGCGCGCTTGGCGATCGCCTCCAGATTGGAGCCGCCGCCGATGACGACGAGCTTCTTGCCGCTCGCATTGAAGGCGTCGATGGCGAGATCCGGCCGCTTATAGCCGACAAGCTCGCCGACCATCAGATAGTAATCGCCGATCTCTTGCGGAGGCGCGATGGAGAAGGCGTCGGCGGCGACGGGCGGATGCACGATATCGGCGGAGCGGCGATAATAGCGCTCGACGCGATGCGCGACCGTCGTGGAATTGGCGATGAAATGATCGACGCGCGTCGCCGACAGCGCATCCCAATTGCGTAGATAATGGGCGAGCGGCGGCATCAATAGGCGCGTGAGCCGGCCGGATTCCTCGCGATATTCATGGTACATGTTCCACAAATAGCGCATGGGCGAATGGCAATAGCAGACATGCAGCGCCTCCGGCGGCGGGATGATCCCCTTAGCCGGACCGGACTCGCTCGAGATGACGAGATCATAGCCGCGCAGATCGAGCTGCTCGCAGGCGAGCGGCATGAGCGGCAGATATTGCCGGTAATATTTCGCCGCGCGCGGAAGCGACTGGATGAAGCTCGTCGTGATCGGGCGCGAGCGGATCGTCGGCGAGACAGCGGACGGATCGATGACATGGGCGAAGAGATCGGCCTGCGGATAGAGCCGGATCAGAGCTTCGACGACCTTCTCCCCGCCGCGCATGCCGACGAACCAATAGTGAACGATCGCCACGCGCATCTATGTTCTCACCTCGAGCTCGGACAGAAGCGCGGGAGCGCGCAAATGACGAAGCCGGGCATAGCCCGGCTTCGAGAATACGATCGAAGTGATTAACATCCCGTGAGGGATCGCGCGCTCAGCTCTTGAGCGGCGTCTCTGGAACACTGCGCGGACGCGCGCTGGCGCTGCGCGGAGCCGGCTCGGTCTTGCCCGAATCCTTGCCGCCGTCGCCGTCCTTCGCCTTGCGGCTTTTGCGCGGCTCGGCGCCGCTCTCCGCCGCCCGCTTCTTGCCGGCCTCGACGATATCGCGCTCGGGACGCGGCAGCACCGGTCCCTCTGGGAAGACGAAGCCCAGCGTCTTGGCGCCGCTGTCATCCGTCACCACCACCACGCGCACCGCGCCGCCATTCTTCAGCCGGCCGAAGAGAACCTCATCGGCGAGCGGCGTCTTGATATGCGTATGGATGACACGGCCCATCGGACGCGCGCCCATGGCCTGGTCATAGCCATGCTCGACGAGCCAGGACCGCGCCTCGTCGGAGAGCTCGATCGTGACATTGCGGTCGGCGAGCTGCGCCTCGAGCTGCAGGATGAATTTGTCGACGACGCGGGCGATCACCTCTTCCGGCAGATGGCCGAAATGGACGATCGAGTCGAGACGATTGCGGAACTCCGGGGCGAAGAGGTGATTGATCGCCTCATTGTCCTCGGCGCTATGCGTCTTGCCGCGCGTGAAGCCGATGGGCTTCTTGGCGAGATCGGCGGCGCCTGCGTTGGTCGTCATGATGAGGATCACATTGCGGAAGTCGATCTGCTTGCCATTGTGATCCGTCAGCTTGCCGTGGTCCATCACCTGCAGAAGGATGTTGAACAGATCCGGATGCGCCTTCTCGATCTCGTCCAGCAGCAGCACGCAATGCGGATGCTGGTCGATGCCATCGGTCAGCAGGCCGCCCTGATCGAAGCCCACATAGCCGGGAGGCGCGCCGATGAGCCGGCTCACCGTATGGCGCTCCATATATTCCGACATGTCGAAGCGGATCAGCTCTATGCCCAGCGAGGTGGCGAGCTGGCGCGCCGCCTCCGTTTTGCCGACGCCGGTCGGGCCAGAGAACAGATAGCAGCCGATCGGCTTCTCGGGATCGCGCAGGCCGGCGCGGGCCAGCTTGATCGCCGAGGTGAGCGCGGTGACAGCCTTGTCCTGTCCATAGACGACGCGCTTCAAGGTCTCGTCGAGATGGGCGAGCACCTCGGCGTCGTCCTTGGAGACGGTCTTGGCGGGGATGCGCGCCATGGTCGAGATCGTGGTCTCGATCTCCTTGAGGCCGATCGTCTTCTTGCGCTTGGACTCCGGCACCAGCATTTGCGCGGCGCCGGTCTCGTCGATCACGTCGAGCGCCTTGTCCGGCAGCTTGCGGTCGTGAATGTAGCGTGCCGAAAGCTCCACCGCGGCCTTCAACGCCTCATTGGTGTAGCGGATCTTGTGGAACTCTTCGAAATAGGGCTTGAGGCCCTTGACGATCTCCACCGCATCCGGGATCGACGGTTCATTGACGTCGATCTTCTGGAAGCGCCGCACCAGAGCGCGGTCCTTCTCGAAATATTGCCGATATTCGCGATAGGTGGTCGAGCCGATGCAGCGCAGCGTGCCCTGGGCCAGCGCGGGCTTCAGCAGATTGGACGCGTCCATCGCGCCGCCGGAGGTCGCGCCGGCGCCGATCACCGTATGGATCTCGTCGATGAAGAGGATCGCATTCTTATGCGCCTCTATCTCCTTGATGACCTGCTTCAACCGCTCCTCGAAATCGCCGCGATAGCGCGTGCCGGCGAGCAGCGTGCCCATATCGAGCGCGAACACCGTCGCGCCGGCGAGCACCTCGGGAACCTCGTTCTGAATGATCTTGCGAGCGAGACCTTCGGCGATGGCCGTCTTGCCGACGCCCGGATCGCCGACCAGCAGCGGATTGTTCTTCTGCCGGCGGCAGAGCACCTGCACGGTGCGCAGCACCTCGGACTCGCGGCCGATCAGCGGATCGATGCGGCCGTCGCGCGCCTTGCGGTTGAGGTTGACGCAATAGGCCTCGAGCGCGCCTTCCTTCTTGCGCTGCTCGCCCTCGCGCCCCTCGCGTCCCTCGCCCCGCTCCGCCTCGTCCTCGACGCCGCGCGGCGCGCGCGAGCCGTCCGAGAGGCCCGGCCGCTTGGCGATGCCGTGGCTGATGTAATTGACCGCGTCATAGCGCGTCATATCCTGCTCCTGCAGGAAATAGACGGCGTGGCTCTCGCGCTCGGCGAAGAGCGCGACCAGAACATTGGCGCCGCTCACATCCTCGCGACCGGAGGACTGCACGCTGATGATGGCGCGCTGCACGACGCGCTGGAAGCCGGCGGTCGGCTTGCAGTCGCCTGCCGATTCATTGACCAGATTGTCCAGCTCGTGATCGATGTATTCGCGCAAATTTTTGGCGAGCAGATCGAGATCGACCGAGCAGGCGCGCAGCACGGCCGCCGCGTCTTGGTCGTCTATGAGGCTGAGGAGCAGATGCTCCAAAGTCGCATATTCATGATGCCGCTCCCTCGCCGAGGCGAGCGCGCGGTCGAGTGACTGCTTCAGGTTGCGCGAGAATGTCGGCATCGATCGTCCGCCCTCACTTCTTTTCCATGATGCACTGAAGCGGATGCTGGTGCTTGCGCGCATAATCCATCACTTGCGTGACTTTCGTCTCCGCCACCTCATAGGTGTAGACGCCGCATTCGCCGACGCCGTGATTATGCACGTGCAGCATTATCCGAGTGGCTTCTTCCAGGCTCTTGTTGAAATATTTACGCAGAACGATGACCACGAACTCCTGGGTCGTGTAGTCGTCGTTGAGCAACAAGACGCGATACATGTTGGGCCGTCGCGTCTGCGTCCGCGTGCGGGTGATCAGCGCCGTTCCCGACCCCGGCCCACCGTCGCCGCCGCCTTTGCGAGGCTCTTTCCCGCCCGCGTGGGGAGGCGCGCCGTCAGCGTCCATGGCGGACGCAAACCGGCTGTCGAGCGTAAGATCATCATCGATCACGGTCACCTCGGCTTTCCTCATTCCCCTTTCCGATGTTTCGCCCGCGAAAGGCCCGGCTGACATCTGCGTAGCATTCTCTGTGCCGCGAGCCCCTGGTCGGCTTTCGCGGCGCGGTCGAAGCGGGGTAGCGCCGAGTTTTCTTTCTCGCGGGAGCATTGGCAAGACCCGAAAAGCTGAAATCGCCGAAAAAGTCCGAAGCGCGCCCCGGATGCGGCGCCTCGGGCGCGCCGCCTCCTTCAACAATACGCCTAGGACATAATGTGCCGCGGCGAGCGAACAAGTGAGCGCGCCGCGGCGGCGCATTCGGCGACCGACGCGGTTTCCAAAAGGCGCCGCCAATGTCTCGATTCCGCCCCGCGGCGGCGCGCCGCATCCGTCTACTTATTGAAAACCATGAGCGTAAACGCGTCCTTTACTCCCGGCGCCTAATGTCGCCCCGCTCATACGCGAGGCGCGCGATTGAAAAGAGGCGCGAATGTCGATGCTCGATCGGTTTCGGCGGGACACGGCTGGTAGGCTCGTCGAAAAAGTTGCCTTGGGGTCGGCCGTGCTGGCGCTCGCCTGCGTGCTCGGGGCCAATCTGCTGTCGGCAAAGTTACAAAACGGCGAGCTGCCGCTCATCGCTTTTGTCCATAAGGAGGAGCGTGGCCGCGCGCAGCTCGCGGCGTCGCAGCCGAGCATGGCGACTCAGGTCATGCATCGCATCGGCTTCGTCGCGGTCGATCACGCAGCCACCGGCTCGATCGCGCCGGGCCAAAAAGCCGTTGCGCCGGTCTCGCCCTGCGGGGCGGAGGCCAAATAAGGCGAAGCTTCAACGAAAACATCCGCAGCGGCGCGGCGCCGCTCGCGGCGGCCGCGAGTCAAATTCATTGACATCCGGCGCATTCGGCTTCAAGCATGGCGCGCGTCTTGCTCCCGTATCGTCGAGCAGAACGCCTGCGGAACACAACCGTCGATTTGCGACGGCCCGCCTCTCGAGGACGACGCGCGCCCCCGCGGCATTCGCGCGCCCTTCCCTTGCCAGATGTCATGAAAGCCGCGACCAGGACCATTGATGAACTTCGACGAACTCGGCCTTTCCCAAAAGGTCCTCGCGGCCGTTGAGGCGTCCGGCTACACCCAGCCCACGCCCATTCAGGAACAGGCCATTCCCCCCGCGCTGCAGGGGCGCGACATTCTGGGCATCGCCCAGACGGGCACAGGCAAGACGGCGGCGTTCACGCTGCCCATGCTGTGCCGGCTCGAGCAAGGCCGCGCCCGCGCGCGAATGCCGCGCACGCTGATTCTCGAGCCGACGCGCGAGCTCGCCGCGCAGGTCGAGGCGAGCTTCGCCAAATATGGCATAAATCATAAGCTCAATGTCTCGCTTCTGATCGGCGGCGTCTCCTTTGGAGATCAGGAAGCCAAGATCATGCGCGGCGCCGATGTGCTGATCGCGACGCCCGGCCGTCTGCTCGACTTCTTCGACCGCGGCAAGCTGCTGCTCACCAATATCGAGATCCTCGTCATCGACGAGGCCGACCGCATGCTCGACATGGGCTTCATCCCGGACATAGAGCGCGTCTGCAAGCTGGTGCCGTTCACGCGGCAGACATTATTCTTCTCCGCGACGATGCCGCCGGAGATCACGCGCCTCACCGAGGCGTTCTTGCACAATCCTGTGCGTGTCGAAGTGGCCCGCGCCTCGACGACCGCGGCGACGATCCGCCAGGCGCTCATCGCCACGCATGGCCATGCCGAGAAGCGCGAGACGCTGCGCCGAATCATCCGCGGCGCGGACAGCTTCAAGAACGCGATCATCTTCTGCAATCGCAAGCGCGATGTCGCGATCCTGCATCGCTCCCTGGACAAGCACGGCTTCTCCGCCGGCGCCCTGCATGGCGACATGGACCAGCTCGCCCGCATGGCCTCGCTCGACGCCTTCAAGAATGGCGACGTCAATCTTCTCGTCTGCTCGGATGTCGCGGCGCGCGGCCTCGATATTCCCGACGTCAGCCATGTCTTCAATTTCGACGTGCCGACGCATAGCGAGGATTATGTCCATCGCATCGGCCGCACGGGCCGCGCCGGCCGTTCCGGCACGGCCTTCACCCTCGTCACCGATGACGACCGCAAATATCTCGATCAGATCGAGACGCTGATCGGCAATAAGATCGATTGGGAAGGCCCCGGCCTCGACGAGCTGCCGCCGCCGTCCGAGGCGCCGGCGCGCGAATCGCGCGGGCGTGGACGCAGCGCACGCAGCGGCGAGCGCGGAGGACGCCGTTCCACGGCGGAACGCGAGCCGCGCCGCGAGGCCCGGCAAGAGCGGGAGCCCAGACAAGAGCGCGAGCCCCGGCCAGAGCGGGAGCCGCGGCAAGAACGCGAGCCCCGGGCGGAACGCGAGCCGAGACAGGCGCGCGAGCCGAGGCAAGAGCGTGAGACCCGCCCTGCTGCGCGACCCCGCCCCGAGCGGCCGCCGACCTATGGCGATCGCCGCGACCGCAGGCCGACGACGCGCCAGCATGAGGACGATGGGCCGCCGGTCATTGGCCTCGGCGACCATATTCCGTCCTTCCTGCTGCGCCCCGTGGTGCTGAAGCCGGCCAAGGTCGGCGACGAATAAAGCGATTTCAGCAATTGGAAACGCGCCGAAGCGAAAGCGTAGAGGCGCCGCTCAGCCGATGAGCGCCTCCTCCACGAGATCGAGCATTTGCTCGATGTCCGGGTCAGCGTGAACGTCGCCGGACGGCTCTATGCGGACCATGGGGATTCCTCGCGAGCAATGGCGCAGGCAGCTGCGCCTCACGCAGGCGATCTCGCCAGCGGCGATCCCTTTGCCGAAATCGATATCGAGCGCCTCGCTCAAGCGCTCATGCAGCGCGCTCCCGCGTCCATCGCGGTCGCAGACGTCGCCGACGCAGACGACGAAGCGTATCAGCGGCGGCTCGGTCATGTCGCTCCTCTCGCTCTGAACCCGGCCGACCGGCGGATGCAATCTTCATGTCGTCGTGGTGAATAAATCACAAGGACGAAGCGCGCCTCAGGCGCGATGATACGGGTGTCCGGAAAGAATGGTCGTCGCCCGATAGATCTGCTCGGCGACGAGGATTCGCACGATCTGATGCGGCAGCGTCATGCGCCCGAAGGAAAAGACGGCGCCGGCCTTGTCCCGCACGGCGGGCGCCAGCCCCTCAGAGCCACCGATCGCGAACCACAGCGATTTTACGCCTTTGTCTCTCTCGCTTTCGACCATGGCCGCGAAATCGACGCTGCTGGCCGGCTTTCCCCGCTCGTCGAAGACGACGAGGCGCGCGCCCGCCGGCAGGGCGGCGAGCATTCCGTCGCCTTCCTGCGCCATGCGCTCGGCCGGATTGCGCGCCCGGCTCTCGTCGATTTCCAGGAGATCGAGCCCCGCGAGCCCGAGATTTCGCATCGCCGCGACGCGGGCGGCGTAACGTGCGTAGAGCTCGCGCTCCGGGCCAGCCTTTAGCCGACCGACACAGAGAATTCCGAGACGCATGTTCTCTTACGGACATTCGCGCTCGCGGCGAATGCCGTCCTGTCCCGTTTCGCCCTCAGGCGGTCAGACCGCGCGCAGCTCGCTCGGCCGCGCGCCGGCCCACATTTTCTCGAGGTTGTAGAACTGACGCACCTCAGGTCGGAAAATGTGGACGATGACGTCGCCCGCGTCGATCAGCACCCAGTCGCACTGCGGCAGCCCCTCGACGCGCGGAGCGACGAGGCCGGCCTCCTTGCAGGCTTTGAGCACTCTGTCGGCGATGGCGCCGACATGCGTGGTCGAACGGCCGGTCGCGATGACCATGTCATCGGCGATTGACGTCTTGCCGCGCAAATCGATGGAGATGACGTCCTCGGCCTTGGAATCGTCGAGGCTGGTGAGGACTTTTTGGACGATGGAGCCGGTGATCTGGCCGATCGGCCCGGAAGCCGGCTGAGACGGCGCGCGCGCCGCCCCTGGGAGACTTGTCGTCAGCTTATGACCCTCATGCTTCGCGGCGCTGGCGCCGCGCGTGTCAACATGTGCCGTTTTGGCCCGGAATGCAACCGCGCAGATGCGAAAGCGCAGGGCGAAAACCGCGCTCGCGCCCGGCTCCATGATCTGGAGCGGCGAGATAAGGCCTTATTGCGCATAGAAAAAGGCGGAATAGGCGCCGCGGCGCGGCACAGCGCGGGCAGAAAAAAACCCGGCGAGAACGCCGGGTTTTGAGAGTGGGCCCCGGCCCATCGGGAGGTGGGAGGAACCTCAAAGCCGGAACGATTTTGGAGCCTATCCGATTCCTCGTCGTAGCGCCCGGCATAAAAGGTCGCATTTGTCCAGGCTCGGCCAGGAGAACCGGCCACACGGCCCCGTTCGAGCGCCGCCCGAGCGGGCGGGCCCGACCAGAGCGATTCGGCAGCGCCCACAAATTCAACCCCCTAAATTCTGCGACCGAAGCCGCTGCGGCGCGCCTGTGTTAAAAATATCACACAGATGAAGATTTTGCAGCGGCGGCCAGCCCGAGGCTCAGGGAATGAGCACGAGCGCGCCTGTCGTGCGCCGCGCCTCGAGGTCGGCATGGACGAGAGCAGCGTCCTCGAGCCGATAGAGCGCTGGCCGCTCGAGCCGCAGGACGCCCTTCTTGATCGCGCGCACCACTTGGCTCGTCATCTTCTCGAGGTCCTTGCGCCGCGCGATATGCGCGAAGAGCGAGGGACGCGTCGCGAAGAGCGAGCCCTTTTGCGACAGGAGATTTATGTCGAAAGCCTCGATCTTGCCCGAGGCGGAGCCATAGCTGACGAAAAGTCCGAAAGGCTTCAAGCAATCGAGCGAAGCCGGAAAAGTATCGCGGCCGACGCCGTCATAGACGACGTCGCAGAGCTTGCCGTTGGTGATCTCGCGCACGGCGGCGACAAAATCCGCGCTGCGATAGAGAATCGTATGCGCCGCCCCGGCTTCTTTGGCGATCTTCGCCTTCTCCTCGTCGCCGACGGTGGCGATCACATGCGCGCCGAGCGCGCTTCCCCATTGGCAGAGCAATTGGCCGACGCCGCCCGCGCCCGCATGGACGAGAATGCGGTCGCCCTCTTTCACCTTGAACGTGCGGCGCAGCAGATATTGCGCGGTGAGCCCTTTGAGCATCATCGAGGCGCCGGTCTCGAAGGAAAAGGACTTGGGCAGCCTCACCAGCGAGGCGGCGGGAATATTGCGCGCCGCCGCATAGCCGCCGAGCGGGCCGACATAGGCCACGCGCTCGCCGATCTCGACCTCGTCGACGCCCTCGCCGAGCGCGACCACCTCGCCGGCGCCCTCATAGCCCGGAATAAAGGGAAGATCGGCGGGATAGGCGCCGCTGCGCAGATAGACGTCGATATAATTGACGCCGATCGCCCTCTGGACGATCTGCGCCTCGCCAGGCCCCGGCGCAGGAAGCTCGACTTCCTCATAGCGCAGAACCTGCGGCCCGCCCGTCTCGTAAATGCGTATCGCCTTCACCATGATTTTCTCCGAATGACTTCGCGCCGCAAAATCCGCGTCGATTGCGACCATGGATTGACGCAGACGACAAAGCCAACAGATTTTCGGGCAGCGGCGGAAAGCCGCCGGTGGGCGGCTTCGCCTTCCCCTCCCCATGGTGTAGAAGGATTCCCGAAACGGAGACGCAGCACATGGCCGAGACATTGGCGGGCGCAAGCCCCGCGATCGACACGCAAATTCTCGTCGCCGGGGCCGGCTCCACGGGCATAGCCGCCGCCCTCGCCTTCGCCAACGCCGGCTGGCGCGTGACGCTCGCCGGGCGCTTCCCCCCGCCTCTGCCGGGCCGCACAATCGCGCTGTTCGAGGCCTCGGTGCGCTTTCTCGATTCGATCGGCGTGCTGGAGAAAGTCCGCGCCGCCGCCTGTCCGATCGAGACGATCCAAATGATCGACGACACGGACCAGCTTCTCCCCGTGCCCGATCTCATCATGCGGTCGGAGGAGATCGATCTTCCCGCCTTCGGCCTCAATGTCTCCAATGACGAGCTGACCGCCATTCTGCTCGAGCATGCGCGCGCGGCGCAGAGCTTCGAGATCGTCGAGACCGACATCGCGGACTATGAATTCGAGGAGGATGGCGCGACGGCGATCCTCGCGGACGGGCGCCGCATCGCCGCCGATTTCATCGTGGCCGCCGATGGGCGCGGCAGCAAGGCGCGCGCCGCCGCGGGCATAGACACGAAGGAATGGACCTATCCGCAAGTGGCGCTTACCGCTCTGCTGCGCCACGAGCTGCCGCACGACAATATCTCGACCGAATTTCACACGCGCTCCGGCCCTTTCACTCTGGTGCCGCTGCCGCCGCGCGAGGGCGCGGAGCATCGCTCCAGCCTCGTCTGGCTGATGAGCCCGCGCGACGCCAAGCGCCGCCTCGCCAAGCCGCGCGACGAGCTGCAATACGAGATGGAGGACTACGCTCGGGAAAAGCTCGGCTCCATCACGATCGAGAGCGGCATCGGCGAGTTCCGCATGGGCGGCCTGCAAGTGTCACGGCTGACGGCGCCGCGTCTCGCGCTGGTCGGCGAGACCTGCCATGTGTTTCCGCCGATCGGCGCGCAGGGCCTCAATCTCAGCCTGCGCGACGTCGCCGATCTCGAGGATTGCCTCGCCAGCGTCGATCTGCGCAATCCCAAGGAACTCGCACGCGCGCTGATGCGCTATGAGGTGCATCGGCGGGCCGATATCGGCTTCCGCACCAATGGCGTCGATCTGCTCAATCGCTCGCTGATCGTCCCCTATCTGCCGATCGACCTCCTTCGCGGCGCGGGCTTCATCGCCATGACGGCGCTCGGCCCGTTGCGCCGCGCCGTGATGCGCGAGGGCGTGGCGCCGCATCTCGCCCAGCCGCGGCTGATGCGCGACGAGGCGCCCAAGGAGCCCCGCATGCGCGGCAAGCGACCGCGCAGCCCGGAGGCGCTGGTCGACGCCGCCAAAGGCGCCTTCGCCCATTTGCGCGAGACGGCCTCACGCCTGGGCTGAGCGCGCGCGGGAGAAGGACTCACATGGACGGCGCGAATAGCGCCGGTATCGCGAGGCGGAACGCCGTCCCGTCGCCCGGCTGCGACTCGACCTCTATCTCCCAGCCGTGACGATCCGCGATGGATTTGCAGATCGCCAGCTCTATGCCAGTGCCGGCATATTCCACATCGCTCTCCGGGCGGCTGAAGGGCTCGAAAATTCGCTGCGCGAAGTCCTGCTCGAAGCCGACGCCCTTATCGACGATGGAGAGTCGAATGGCGCCCTGCTCCAGCGTCGCCGCGATCGTCACCTCGGCCGGCCGGCCGGGCTTTCGATATTTGACCGCATTGGCGACGATATTCTGCATCAGGCAGGCGAATTGCGCGCGGTCGCCGACGAAAGCGGCGGCGGGAATATCGACCTCGAGCCTGGTCGCGCCCGCTTCGATCGATTGCGCCAGCGCCGCGAGGGAAAATTGCACCTCCTCGCGCAGATCCAGCGCCTCCAATTGCTGATCGCCGTAGATAGTGCGCGCATAAATGAGCAGATCTCCGACGAGCTTGCGCCCGCGCACGGCCGCGCAGCGCATATGCGCGCTCGCCTGCGCGATCTCCTCGCAGCATCCCGCCGCCATGGCCGCATCGAGCCGCGTCGATTGCGCGGCGATTTCGGTCAAGGGCTGCTGCAGATCGAGCGAGGCGACATAGGCGAATTGGCCGAGCCGCTCATTGGCGCGCTCCAGCTCCGCGACGCTGGCGGTGAGCGCGCGCTCCACCTCTCGCCGCCTGCTCATGTCGAGGATAGTGGCCGTCACCATCAGCTCGCGCGCGGTCGCCAGCGGCGCGAGCCCGATCTCGACCGGAAACTCGCCGCCGTCGCGACGCCGGGCCTTGATCTCACGGCCGACGCCCATCAGGCGGCGGCTCGGATCGGCGTAAAAGAGCCGGCGGTAGGCGGCGTGGCGGCGTTGGACGACCGCAGGAGTCAGCAGATCGACAGAGCGGCCGATCAGCTCCTCCCGCGCGTAGCCGAACATGTGTTCCGTCTCGCGATTGGCGTAGCGCACCAGCCCATCGGAGCCCACGATGAGAATCGCCGCCGGCGAGGCCTCGACCATCACGCGATAGCGATCATATTCGACCGTCTCGGCGCTCATCCGCGCTCCCTCCGCGGCGTGATCTTCGCCCTCGCCCCCGAAGGCGGCGGATGTGATATGTGAACGACGGGGGGCGAAAAAAAGAGCCTGAGCGGCGACGACGAGGGAAGCGACGGTGACGCCCGACAAAGAGGAGCATCCACTCGGCAGGCGCAAGATCGGCCTCGCGCTCAGCTCCGGCATGGCGCGCGGCTGGGCGCATATCGGCGCGGTGCGCGCGCTGACGCGCATGGGCGTCGTCTTCGATGTCGTCGCCGGAACCTCTGCGGGCGCGCTCGTCGGCGGCTGCTTCATCGCCGGCAAGCTCGACGAGCTGGAGGCCTGGGCCGCCTCGCTCGACAAGCGCAAGATCGTTTCCTATCTCGATCTCCAGCTCGGCTATGGCGGCCTCATCAAGGGCGATCGGCTGCTGATGGAGTTGCGCCGCGCGCTCGGGCCGCTGCGCGTCGAGACTCTGCCGACGCCTTTCGTCGCCGTCGCCACCGATCTGATCACCGGCCATGAGATCTGGCTGCAGAAGGGCGACCTCGCCGAGACGCTGCGCGCCTCCTTCTCGCTGCCGGGCCTGTTCCCGCCCATGGAGGTGGAGGGGCGCTGGCTCGCCGATGGCGCGCTGGTCGATCCTCTGCCGGTCGCCGCCTGCCGCGCGCTCGGCGCGGAGCTGGTGATCGCGGTCAATCTCAACACGGACATAATCGGGAAATCGCGCGACGCCGCGCGCATCCCTTCGACCATGGGCTTCGATCCGATCACGCTGCTCGAGCAAAAGCAGAAGCCATTCGTCGCCTCGCTCACCGAGTCGCTGACGCGCGGCGTCTTCCGCCGCGACCCCGACCGGCCGAGCATTTTCGGCGTGATGACGACCTCGCTCAGCATCATGCAGGACCGCTTGACGCGCTCGCGCCTCGCCGGCGATCCGCCCGACGTGCACATCACGCCGCGCGTCGGCCATATCGGTCTGCTCGAATTCGATCGCACGGAGGAAGCCGTACGCGAAGGCGAGGTAGCGGTGGAGAAACGACGCGAGGAGATTTCCGACGCGCTGCAGGTGATGGGGCTGATCTGATCGGGCCGATCCGACGGCGCCCCATCTTGCTCCACCGCGCGCGGCGGATTAAAAATCACGCGTCAGAAAAGGAGAGATCGGTGCGGTTGGCCCGATCCCCGCGCCAGCGGGTCCTGACCTTCGCTCGCCGCGATGTGTCCCATGGCCTTTAACGCCAGCGCAATCTCGCGCCGGCGGCCAATGAGGTCGTGGCATGCAACAGCAAATATCCGTCATCACGCTCGGCGTCTCCGATCTGGAGCGCTCACGTCGTTTCTATGTCGAGGGCTTCGGCTGGAAGCCGGTCTTCGAGAGCCCGCAAATCATCTTCTACCAGATGAACGGCTTTGTTCTCGGCGCATTCCTGAAAGACGCGCTCGAGGCGGACATGAGCCGCTCCGGACTCCATACGCCAGGAGCCTTCTCGCTCGCGCATAATGTCCCGAGCAAAGAGGATGTCGAGCCGGTCATGAAGCGTCTCATCGAGGCCGGCGGCGCGCTATTGCGGCCGGCCGGCCCGCCGCCGCACGGAGGCTTTCGCGGCTATGTCGCCGACCCCGACGACCATGCATGGGAGATCGCCTGGAATCCCTTGTGGCCGATCGACGCGAACGGCCATGTGACATTTGAAATGTGACGCTGCGATCAGAGAAGCGCCTGCGCTGGATCAGCTCGACGCCCGTCGGCGGATCGGCTCGCGCGGCGTTCGCCGTCTTCCTTCTCCCCGCTCGCGGGGAGAAGGGAAATTTTCAGCCGGAACCGCCTCACTCCTCGCGCGGCGCCGAGCGTCCGAAATCCGGCGCCGCCGTATCCTGCCCCTGCTCTATGATGCTGCGGCGGATGGCGCGCGTGCGCGTGAACAGCGCGAACAGCCCATCGCCGTCGCCGGTGCGGATCAGGCGGCGCAGCGCCGTCAAATCCTCGTCGAAACGGCCGAGCATCTCCAGCACGGCGTCCTTGTTGTTCAAGAAAATATCGCGCCACATGATCGGATCGGAGGCCGCGATGCGGGTGAAATCACGAAAGCCCGACGCCGAGAATTTGATCACCTCCGACTGCGTGACCTCCTCGAGATCGGCGGCCGTGCCGACGATGTTGTAAGCGATGAGATGCGGCAGATGGCTCGTCACCGCCAGCACCAGATCATGATGAGTCGCGCTCATCGTCTCGACATTGGCGCCGAGGCGCGTCCAAAAAGCCGAGAGCTTCCTCACCGCCTCGCCGTCGAAACCTTCTTGCGGCGTGAGAATGCACCAACGATTCTGAAACAGCGTCGCAAAGCCGGCGTCCGGCCCGGAATATTCCGTGCCGGCGATCGGATGCGCGGGAATGAAATGCGCGCTCGCGGGAACATGCGGCGCGACCTGCGCGACAATGGCGCCCTTCACCGAGCCGACGTCGGACAGAATGGCGCCCGGCGCAAGATGCGGCGCGATCGCGCGCGCGACCTCGCCGCAAGCGCCGACCGGCACGCAGAGAATAACGAGATCGGCGCCCGTGACGGCCTGCGCGAGATCGGCGGTCGTTTCATCGGCTATGCCGAGCTCGCGCACGCGCGCGCACACTTGTTCCGAGGCGTCGCTCGCGGCGATGCGAGTCGCGGCGCCATAGGCGCGAGCGCCGCGCGCGATCGACGAGCCGATGAGGCCGAGGCCGATCAGCGCGACCTTCTCGAAGATCGGCGCGCGCGCGTCAGCCATGCGCGGCCCGCGGCGCCGCGCGCCAAGATGCGGTGAATTCGCCGAGCGCCGCGACGACGAGACGATTGGCCTCCTCCGAGCCGATGGTCAGCCGCAGAAATTGCGGCATTCCATAAGCGCCGATCGCGCGCAGCACGAGGCCACGCGCGGTGAGGAAGCGATCGGCGTCCGCCGCCGTGCGCCCCGCCTCATCGGGAAAGCGAATGGCGATGAAATTGGCGACGCTCGGCAGAACCTCGAGCCCCAGCGCCTCGATCTCGCGCGTCAGAAACGGCAGCCAGCGCGCATTATGCGCGATCGCCGCCTCGAGATGCGCTTTGTCCTGCACGGCCTCTATGCCCGCCTCGATCGCCGCGCTGCTCACATTGAAAGGGCCGCGCAGACGGTTCAGCGCATCGACGATATGCGCCGAGCCATAGCCCCAGCCGAGACGCAGCCCCGCGAGGCCGTAGATTTTCGAGAAGGTGCGCGTCGTCACCACATTGTCGCGCGTCGAGGCGAGCTCCAGCGCCGCGGAGTAATCCTCGCACTGCGCATATTCCGCATAGGCCGCGTCGATGACGAGCACGACATGCGGCGGCAGCGCGTCGGCGAGCCGCAGTATTTCCGATTTCGGCAGATAGGTCCCAGTCGGATTATTGGGATTGGCGACGAAGACGATTTTCGTGCGCTCCGTCACCCTCTCCAAAATCGCGTCGACGCTCGCCTTGTAATTCGTCTCCGGCGCGATGACGGGAACGCCGCCCGCCGCGAGAATGACGATGCGATATTCGAGAAATCCATATTGCGTGTAGATTCCTTCGTCGCCCGGCTCGATGAAAGCGTGCGCGAGCAGAGCGAGAATATCGTCGGAGCCGGCGCCGCAGACGATGCGCTCGGGATCGAGCCCATGCGCCGCGCCGATCGCCTGCCGCAGCCGCGTCGCCGAGCCGTCGGGATAGGCGGCGATCTTGGGCGCCAGCGCGCGCAGCGCCTCCACGGCCTTGGGAGACGGCCCCAGCGGCGTCTCATTGGCGGAGAGCTTGAAGACGCGCGCGGCGCCGGGGGCGGCGCTCTTGCCGGGCACATAAGCGTCGATCGCCAGCACGCTTCGACGCACGACAGGTTTGGTCATCTCGTCAACTCCTCGGAGCAAAAACGCCGCTGCGGGCCGTATCCAATTCGAAGCGCGCCGCATGGCTGCCGACCGGCTCGGCGCTGGCGCGGCCGACGCCGGCGCGCGCCAGCTCTTCCGTAAATTGCGCGGCTTTCACATGGCCGGGCGCGGCGACGAGCAGCGACAGCTCGCCGCCATGCGGCGCGGTGGCGAGAATTTCGCCGGCGAGCGCGTCGATCGCCGCCGGAGCGGCCGCATGCCATTTCGGCAGCGTGAGCGCATAGAGGGCGATATCCTGCGAGGCGGCCTCGGCCAGGGGCTTGGCGACGATCAGCACCGGCAAGCCGGCCGGATGATTGGGCCGCTCGACGAAGGGCAGGCGCGCGATGATCTTGGGCGCATTCTCGCCGACGAGCCGCGTCCACCAGGCGCCCTCCTCCTGCGCGCCGGCGGAGCGCAGCATTCCGAGATCGCCCTTGGAGCCCGCCACCGCCGCGACCACGGCGCCGGCGCCGTGATGGGTGACGTAAGGCACGGTGAAGCCGAAGTGGAAGCGCGCGCTGTCACGCATGGCCGCGTCGCCGCCGGAATCATCGGCGTGGAGGGAATATTCCGCCTGCATATAGGTGAAGGTGGACACGATGATGCGCCAAATGCCCTCGACCGTATCGACCGGCAACAGGCCCGTATGCCGCGAGACCAGCGCGCGCATCATCCGCGCCTCGCGGTCGGGGCGAAAGGCGGAGGCGCCATTCGGCCCCTTCACCGCGATCAGCCGATCGATGATCTCGCCGCGCTGCATGAGCAGGCCATGCATCTCGCGATCGATGCGGTCGATCTCGTCGCGCAGATCCGCGAGCGTTTCGGTCTCGATCCTGGGCAAAGATTCGTCTCGCATCGGCGCGGGCTGGCTTCGAAAAGGGCGGAGGGCTGTCTTAGGCCAGCGCGGCGCGAGAGGCAATGCGAGGGGGCCGGGCTCCCGGGGATCTGAGGTCACGTTAGCAGGCAGAGGTGTTTCCAGCTTCATGGCGGCGCTTGTCGCGGCCATCCACACCCCGACGCCCAGGGAGTCGGAACATGAACAGAACAACACATCAGCAAATCCAACGAGCGCGCTCCTCGCCCGCGCTTGCCCAAACTCAGATTGGCGATAGGATGTGTACATGAAAACACAAAACGAAGCGCGAGCAAGCGAAACCTTCACTGTCCGCGTCGACGCCCCGACCAAGGCGCGGCTGGAGAAGCTCGCCGAGAGCACCGGCCGCAGCCGTTCTTTTCTCGCAGCGGAAGCGATCACTCAATTTCTCGACGCCAATGAATGGCAAGTCGAGGGAATTCGAGACGCGATACGCGCGATCGACGCGGGCGAAGCGATAGCGCACGAGGACGTGCGGAAATGGGTCGAATCATGGGACACGCCGGATGAAACGCCGGCTCCATGAAAATCGTCTGGTCGCGAAAAGCGCTCGGCGATTTGTCGGCGATCCGAGCCTATATCGCGCGCGATAATCCGGCCGCCGCCCGGCGGATGGTCCTGCATCTCGTCGAAACGCTCGAAACGACCCTTCCCGGCGCTCCACACATCGGACGTCCCGGCCGTATTTTCGGCACACGGGAATTCGTCGTCACAGGAACGCCCTACCTCGTTCCCTATCGCGTGCAGAACGAGACTATTCACCTATTGCGCCTCTATCACGGAGCGCGCCGCTGGCCGGACGCTTTGTGACGGGCGCCTCTACTGCTGCGCCGTCTGCTCCTCCAGCGCGACCGGGACCTGCGCTTCCGTGTACATCATGATCGGCGCCGGCGCCGGCTGGGCTTGCGCCTCGGCCGCCCCGACATGCTTGCCGGCGGGAATATCGATCGCCGCCAGCACGACCGGCTGCGCCTCGGCTTTCGCCACGGCGGGCGCCGCCGGCTCGCTCAGCTCATCCGTGGACGAGCGCCCGCTCGCCATCTGGCCGAGCAGCCCCTTGCGCTTTGCCTCGAAATAAAAGCCCTTGGCGTAGAGCTGAATGGCCCGCTGCGCGTCGCCGCCGGCGACGCGGAAGGCGTTGGCGAGATAGGCGCCGGCGTAGGCGAGATTGGTTTCCGCGTCCAGCAGGCCCTTGGCCGGACCGCTGTAGCCGACGCTGCGCGCCGTGTCGTAGCGGATCTGCATCAAGCCCCAATACGGCCCGTTCTTGGCGGCGGGATTGTAATTGCTCTCGCGGCGGACGGCGGTATGGATCAGCGATTCGGGGATGTCGTAAGTGCGAGCGCAGCGGGAAATGCTGTCTTCCAGCTTCTCGCGCTGCGAGAGCTTCGCCTTCGGCGGCGGCGGCTCTTCGACCGCCTTGGCGACGAATTGACGTTCGGGAGAAGAGGAATTGCAGCCCGCGAGCGCAAAGCCCAAGGCGGCGGTCGCCGCGCAAATCGCCAGTCTCATTCGTCCTCCCGAGCCGATTTGGTTAGCGCTTCTTAACCGAAGATCGAGCTTTCGCCAAATCGGCCCGAATCCGTACGGGCCTCGTGAGCGCCTCCGGCCCCGCGGACACGCTCTAGCCCGCCCCTTCCAGCAGCCGGCGGGCCGCCGCGCGGGCCTCGTCGGTGATGGCGGCGCCCGAGAGCATGCGGGCGATCTCCTCGCGCCGCTCCGCCTCTTCCAGCTCGGCGACGCGCGTCGCCACGCGGTCTTTCGCCTTGCCTTTCACGGCGCCTTTGGCGATGCGCAAATGCCGGCTGGCGCGCGCCGCCACTTGCGGCGCATGGGTGACGGTGAGCACTTGCGCGCGTTTCGCGAGCCGCGCCAAACGCTGACCGATGGCGTCCGCCACCGCGCCGCCGACGCCGGTGTCGATCTCGTCGAAGACGAGCGTCGGCGCCGAGCCGCGATCGGCGAGCACGACTTTCAGCGCCAGCATGAAGCGCGCGAGCTCGCCGCCGGAGGCGACCTTCACCAGCGGGCCGGGCCGCGAGCCCGGATTGGTCTGCACCCAGAACTCCACACGATCATAGCCGTCCGGCCCGCCGGTCGCAGGATCGCTGACGATCTCGGTGCGAAAGCGCGCGCCTTCCAGCTTCAGCGGCTTCAGCTCGCCCTCCACGAGAGCGTCGAGCGTCTCGGCCGCCGCGCGGCGCGCCGCCGAAAGGCTTTCCGCCGCCTTGGCGTAGGCGGCCTGCGCTTTGGCGACCGCCTCGCTCAGCGCGACGATGCGCGCCTCGCCGGCGTCCAGCGCGGCGAGATCGGCGGCGAAGCGCTCGGCGAGCGCCGGCAGCGCATCGACGCTGGTCTGATGCTTGCGCGCGGCGCCGCGCAGAGCGAATAGCCGCTCCTCTATGCGCTCCAATTCGCGCGGGTCGAAATCGGCGTCGCGGAGCGCCTGCTCCAGCGCCTGCTCGGCAAGGGAGAGCGCGTCCAGCGCCTGGGCGAGCGCCTTGGCCGGCGGCTCGATCAGCTGCGGCGCCTGGGTCGCGCGCCGCTCCAGCCGCCGGGCGGCGGAGGCGATCTCGCCGGCGGGCGAATGATCGCCGGAAAAAGCCTCGAGCGCGTCACGCAGATCGCCGGCCACTTTCTCGGAGCGCTGCATCGTCTGGCGCCGCTCGGCGAGCGCGGCCTCCTCGCCCGGCTGCGGCGCCAGCGCCTCCAGCTCCTCATTGGCGTGGCGCAGATAATCGGCGTCGGCGCGCGCCTTGGCGACGCGGGCCTCCTCCTCGGCCAGCTCGCGGCGCGCGCGCTGGAGGGCGCCATGCAGTTCCCGCACCTGCGCCGCCGCTTCGCCGAGCCCGCCATGGGCGTCGACGAGGGCGCGATGGGCGCTCGGGTCCACCAATGCGCGATCATCGTGCTGGCAATGGATCTCGACCAGCGAAGCGCCGATCACGCGCAGCGCCTGGGCGCTGGCCGGCTGGTCATTGACGAAGGCGCGGGTGCGGCCGTCGCCGGTCTGCACACGGCGCAAAACCAGCTCATCCTCGGCGTCGAGGCCGAACTCGCGCGCCGCGGCGAGGGCCGGATGGTCGCGCGGCAGATCGAAGGCCGCCGTCACCTGCCCCTGCTCCTCGCCAGCGCGCACCAGCGAGGCGTCGCCGCGCGCGCCCAGCGCCAGCAGGAAAGCGTCGAGAAGGATGGATTTGCCCGCGCCGGTCTCGCCGGTCAACGTGGTCAGGCCTGACGAGAACTCGAGATCGAGCCTGTCGATGAGGACGATATCGCGAATAGACAAACGGACGAGCATGCGCGCGCTCTACTCTTCCGGCCCCCTCGGCTCGCCCCTGCGAACGCTCAGCTGGAGCCGAGCGTCTTGCCGATCTTGGAGAGCCACGAGCCCTGATGTTCTTCGGGCGCGACGCCGCCCGTCGCGAGCAGCGAATGCGCATCCTTGTACCAGGACGAATCGGGGAAATTATGCCCCAGAATGGCCGCTGCCGTCTGCGCCTCATTGACGACGCCCATAGCGAAATAGGCCTCCGTCAACCGATACAGCGCCTCCTCGGCGTGGCGGGTCGTCTGATATTTGGCGAGCACGTCATGGAAGCGATTGACCGCGGCCGCGTAATTCTTGCGCGTCAGATAGAAGCGGCCGACCGTCATGTCCTTGGCGGCGAGCTGATCGCGCGCCACCTGGATCTTGTATTTGACGTCGGTCACATATTCCGACTTGGGGAACTTCTCGACGAGCTGGGTGAAGATGGCCAGGGCCTTCTCCGCGCTCTCCTGGTCCTGCATCACCGCAGGGACTTGATTATAATAAGACATTCCCGCGAGATAATACATATAGGGCGTGTCGGGAGAGGTCGGATAGAGGCCGATGTAGCGCTGCGCCGAGGCGACCGCATCGTCATAGGCGGGCTTCTGATATTGCGCGAAAGTCTGCATCAGCAGGCCTTTGCGCGCCCATTGCGAGAAGGGATATTGCTTCTCGAGCTCGCCGAACTTCTTGGCGGCGTTCTCGTAATCATGGGCGTCCATGCGGGCGAGGCCCTGATTATAGATATCCTCGGCCGGAATATCGGGCAGAATCTCGGTCTTGTATTTTTCGCCCGAGAAGAGGCCAAAGCCGCTCGTTATGCTGTCCATGATATCGGCGCGCGCCGGCGCCGCCGCGAGCAGCGTGCAGGCGAGAACCGCGACGCGATAGCGGGACGAGCGGAAAATCATCGGCATGTGATCGACCTCATCGGGCGTAGGCGGTTTACTTTCTGTAGACCAAATCTCCGGGACGCGCCACCCGGCCTGACCCACGAGAAAAACAAGCGCGCGGGCCGCGCTCGCGAGACAGTTCGGCGACGGCCGGCGCCCGAGCGTCCCGCAATGGGGAACGCGGAATCGCCTTGCCGCGGCGGCCAGATGACGGGCGAGTTCGGGCGACATTATGGCGGGCGTGGCGTTTCCGCAGACCGGCGCGGGCGAGCGCGCGAAAGCCCCCCAGCGCTGCTTCGCCGCGCGGCCATGAACGCATTAATGCCTAGGTAACACCCGCCCCTCATGATGTGGGATAATTTCCCACGCAAGGGCGGAGCGCCATGATGGCCAAATTGGGAGCATGTGAGGGGCGCGCCGCCTTCTCCGAATGTCGAAGCGGCGCGACGGCGGTCGAATTCGCGTTCATCGCGCCGATTTTCATTTTGATCCTGGTCGTGTGGATCGATCTCGGCATGACTTTGCTCGAGCAGAGCGTGCTGGACAGCGCGACATTGCGGGCGGCGCGCAGCGTCAAGATCGGCGCGACGACGACGTCGGCGGCCTTCAAGACGACGCTCTGCGCCTATCTCTATGGCGTCGTCCCCTGCGCTTCGATCAAATATACGGTCCAATCCGGGACGAGCTTCTCCGCCCTTTCGACAACCATCACGACCGACAGCGCCAATGCGCTGACCAATACGAGCTTTTCCATCGGCTCGGGCGGATCGGACGTGCTGGTGCAGGTCGGCTTCACGCGCACGCTGTTCGCGCCCTGGCTCTCCTCCCTCTTCGGCAAGAACGGCTATCTGCTGATTCTGTCGACGGTCGCCTTCCAGAACGAGCCCTATTCATGAGCCGCCCGCTTCGACAGGACGGCGGCGTCGCGCTCGTCGAATTCGCGCTGATCGCGCCAGTCGCTCTCATGCTCACTCTCGGCGCCTTCGAGGCGACGCGGCTCATTCGCGCGAGCTGGAAAGCGCGGCTGGCGGCGCAGACCTTGGCCGATCTCGTCTCCCAGCAGACGAACGTCTCCACGACGATCATGTCCAATCTCTGCTCGGGCGCGCAAATGGCGCTTTCGCCGCTGAAGAGCTCGGGCTTCAAAGCCGCGGTGACGAGCGTCGTCTATTCGAGCAGCGGCCGGGCGAAAGACTGGCAGGACACGAGCTGCGGCTCCGCCTCCGCGACGACCAATGCGCCGACGCTGGCGACGACCTACACGCCGACCTCCGGCGACAGCGCCATCGTGGTGCAGGCGACATACGCCTATGCGGCCCCCGTCTCCTACGTGCTGCCCTCGACATTCTCTTTCTCGGCGATCGCGGTCGCCAAGCCACGCAACGGATCGAAGGTGACTCATGATTGAGAAAAGATCGACATTCGCCCGCTTCCGCGCGGATCGTCGCGGCGCGGCGGTGCTCCTGTTCGCCGCCGTATTGCTGCCGCTCGCTCTGCTGATCGGAGCAGGCGTCAATCTGGCGAGCGCTTTCGCGATTCGCTCGCGATTGCAGAACGCCGTCGATCAGGCGGCCTTGGCCGGCGCGACCGCCTATGTCTCTTCCTCGACCAGCGCCGCCGCCGTCACCGCCGCCAAAGCCTATATGGCCGGCGCCGTTGCGCTTCTGCCCAGCGCCTCCGCCTCGATCAGCTATTCGGCGACGACATCGACGGCCAGCTCCAGCAGCTCGACCACCGCCTATATCGTCACGGTGACGGCCTCGGCCACGGCCAAAAGCCAGATGCTCGCGGCCATTATGGCGAATGCGCCGATATCGGTGACGGCCACGGCGAAAAATTTCGTCTACACGGCGAGCATCGCCCTATCGCAATTCAACTCCAGCGCCTTGGACGCCAACACGCTCTATTATTACATCGTGCCGAGCGACGGCTCGACGCCATCGACCTCCAGCCTCACCAAGCTGTTCAGCAACAGCGGCGGCTCCACCTCCGGCACGATCAAGGTGACGCTCACCGCCGGGCAGAAATTGGGACTGGCGCTCTACAATGTCACCGGCGGACGCGGCGGCTATGGCTCCAACGGCTATGGCGGCGCGCAGGGCTCGTCGCATTATTTCTATTCGCATTTGTCGCCCCCGAGCAAAACCGCCTATTCGAGCGTGACGAAGAATTGCAGCCTTCAGGTCGTCACCAGCCTATCGTCGCTGGTCAGCGGCTCCTGCCTCTCGTCATTGCCGACCTATGCGGCGCTCAATTGCGCCTCGGCCGCGGGCAAGACGCTCTATTACGCCTGGAACGACATGGGCGGAAACACCGACGACTATGACTATAATGACGCGGTCATGTCGGTGACATGCGCCGCCAATGATTCGACCGCCAAGGCGACCGGCGTCGTGCTGACCAATTGATGGAGCGCCGAAAAACCCGGAAGGCGAGCCGGCGACGGCTCCGCCGATCAGACGGAGGCCGCCATGCGCTCGCGTTGGCGCACGCGCTCCGGCACGAGGTCCCAGCGCGTCTTGAACAGCGTGTCGCAAAGGCCCGGCGTGCCGAAACCGTCGGAAAAGCTCACATTGCCGCGCGTGTGGTGGAAGCCGTGCGCCGTGCTGGAGATGAGACGATCGAGCGTGGCGTTGAGCCGCTTGCGCCAGCCCTTCGCCGCGGGATCGCGGAAGGCGAGGCCGAAATCATAGCCCGAATGCTCATAGAGCCCACCGAGCGCGCCGAGGCTGGTCATCCACAGATGAAAAGCGACGCTGGCGCCGCCGCCGCCGACGAGAACCAGCGGCAGCAGATAGGGCATCACGATCTCGAAGAAGAAATCCGCGCCGGACTGATAGCAGGCGCTGATCGCCTTGCTGGCGCCGGTCTGATGATGCAGCGCATGGCCGAGCCGATTCATCATCGCCGGATGATGCAGCAGATGGCGATGCGCGACATATTGCACGATGTCATGGCCGATCAGCATGCCGATCATGGTCAGGACGAGCGCGGTCCAGCTCAGATGCGGCGCGCCGACGAAGCCGAGGCCGAAATATTCCACCGCCAGCATGGAGGGCAGGAGTATCGCCGTCTGATTGAACAAGACGCGCGGCAGCAGCTGGCGATAGCTCATGCGATCGAGGTCGCGAACCTTGAAGCGCTTCAGCCGGCCGGTCGAATCACACCATTCGAAAGCGAGACCGATCCCGTGGAACGCGACCATCTGCGCGGCCCAGGCGAGAAAGGAGAGAGGGATATATCCGAATGGTTCGAGCGACATAGACAGGCGGACTCCGATCGGGAGTTCCGTTCGTCGCGCCGGCCGCAATCCCCGCGGCGAACGGAGGAGATTTTTTTTGTCCTATAGCCGAGTTCATGGCGGATTTCTAGTCGGCGGGACCGGGACGCCAAGGCTTTGAATCCGGATGAGCAGCTCCTCACGCGGCGGCGTCATGTCCGCGCTCGTGGACATGACCGCCTCCTCCGTGCTGGACGCCAAATCTCGCCTCGAGCTATCACCACTCCACTGAAACGCGCCGCCCTCCAAGGAAAAGCTCTTCCCGTGATCCCCTGGACCCAGCTCGATACGGCCCCCGTGCCCGGCGGCGCGGAGGAACTGCGGCTCAAGCGGCGGGGCGCGGAATTCTCCATCATGCTCGGCAATAATGAGCTGATGAACAGCCGCCTCAGCGGCTCGGAGGAGGCGCTGGCCTCGCTCGCCTGCGGGAAAATCGCCGGCCGGGCGCAGCCGCGCGCGCTCATCGGCGGGCTCGGCATGGGTTTCACCTTGCGCGCCGCGCTCGGCGCTCTCGGGGCGAAGGCGCAGATCACCGTCGCCGAGCTCGTGCCCGCCGTCGTGGCCTGGGCGCGGGGGCCGATGGCGGAGGTTTTCGGCGACAGCCTGACCGACCCGCGCGTGCGCATAGAGGTGGAGGATGTCGGGCGGGCGATCCGCTCCGGCCGCGGCGGCTACGACGCCATTCTCCTCGATGTCGACAACGGCCCCGAAGGCCTCACGCGCGACGCCAATGGCGGGCTCTATGGCGAGGAGGGACTGCGGGAAGCGCGCGCCGCGCTGCGTCCGGCCGGCGTGCTGGCCGTATGGTCCTGCGCGCCGGATCGGGCGTTTTCCGCGCGGTTGCGCAAGGCCGGCTTCCGCGTGGAGGAGGTCAAAGCGCGCGCCAATGGCAGAGGCGGCGGCGCGCGGCATGTGATCTGGCTCGCCACGCGCGTCGATTCGCGGACGCGAGGGGGCGATCCGTGACGCGCAAATCGACGGAGGCCGAGCCTTTTTTCTGGTGGGAAGGCGAAACTCTCGTGGTCAACATATTGGGACGGCCGGCCGCCAGTCGCGACGCCATCGGCAAGCCCAGAGGCCATCAGCTCGAGGTCAGCGTGACCACGGCGCCGCGCCGAGGCCGGGCGACCGATCACATGGTGCGCTTTCTCGCCGGCGAATTCGGCGTCGCTCCCTCGGCGATCGAGGTCGTGTTCGGACGCATGAACGTCAACAAGCAATTGCGGATCGCCGCGCCGCAGAAGCTTCCAGGCCCGTTCCGCCGAGCCTGAGCGAAGGCGTCGAAACCCTCCGCCCGAACAGGCCACATGGCGGACGACGGCGAGGCGTGAAACGGGACTAATACATAATTCGATGGAGAATCGGACGGTTCTTCGGCGCGTCACGGCGCGGATTCAGGTGGGCGGTCTGGCCAATCCGCGCCGACTCTTCCCCAGTCGGCTTCCCAGCCCCTTTCCCTTCCGCAGATTCTCGTCTAACACACGGCCGACCGCCGGGCCGGGCCTCTCGCCCCGCTCGATCTCGTCTCTAGGGAGGGCGCGCTGGACCTTGGAAAGGCTGCAGCGCGGCCTTTTTTTGTGCGCGCCGGCGCCGCGACAGACGACAAGACGCGCGCTCTCCCCCATTCTGGGGAGCGTCCCGCGACGAAAGGATGACAGACGGACCGACATGCCGAAGCGAACAGACATCTCGACCATTCTGATCATCGGCGCCGGCCCCATCGTCATCGGCCAGGCCTGCGAATTCGACTATTCCGGCACTCAGGCCTGCAAGGCCCTGCGCGCCGAGGGCTATCGAATCGTCCTCGTCAATTCCAATCCCGCGACGATCATGACCGATCCCGACATGGCGGATCGGACCTATGTCGAGCCAATAACGCCCGAGATCGTCGCCAAGATCATCGAGAAGGAGCGCTACGCCATTCCCGGCGGCTTCGCGCTGCTGCCCACCATGGGCGGCCAGACGGCCTTGAATTGCGCGCTTTCGCTGAAGCGCATGGGCGTGCTGGAGAAATTCGACGTCGAGATGATCGGCGCCAACGCCCAGGCCATAGACAAGGCCGAGGATCGCGAATTGTTCCGCGAGGCCATGACCAAGATCGGCCTCGCCACGCCGCGCTCGCGCCTCGCCAACGCCACCGACGTCAAGACCTCCGACAAGGCCAAGCGCAACGCCGAGATCGCCGAGATCGAGGCCTCCGCCCTCTCCGCCGAGGAGAAGCAGAAGGCGATCGCCGATATTCGCCGCCGCTGGGAGACGGACGAGCCGGAGCGCAAGCGGCGCTACATTTCCAAGGGCCTGACCGAGGCGCTGGAGGCGCTGGAGGATATCGGCCTGCCGGCGATCATCCGCCCGTCATTCACGCTGGCCGGCACGGGCGGCGGCATCGCCTATAACAAGGCCGAGTTCATCGACATCATCGAGCGCGGCCTCGACGCCTCGCCGACCACCGAAGTGCTCATCGAAGAGAGCGTCATCGGCTGGAAAGAGTACGAGATGGAGGTCGTCCGCGACAAAGCGGACAATTGCATCATCGTCTGCTCGATCGAGAATATCGATCCGATGGGCGTGCATACGGGCGATTCGATCACCGTCGCCCCTGCCCTGACGCTGACCGACAAAGAATATCAGATCATGCGCGACGCCTCGCTCGCCGTGCTGCGCGAGATCGGCGTCGAGACCGGCGGCTCCAATGTGCAATTCGCCGTCGATCCCGCCACCGGCCGCATGATCGTCATCGAGATGAATCCGCGCGTGTCGCGCTCCTCGGCGCTGGCGTCGAAGGCGACGGGATTCCCCATCGCCAAGGTGGCCGCCAAGCTCGCCGTCGGCTACACGCTGGACGAGATCGCCAACGACATCACAGGCGGCGCGACGCCCGCCTCCTTCGAGCCGACGATCGATTATGTCGTCACCAAGATTCCGCGCTTCGCCTTCGAGAAATTCCCCGGCGCCGAGCCGATTCTGACGACGGCGATGAAATCCGTCGGCGAGGTCATGGCGATCGGGCGCAATTTCGCCGAATCGCTGCAAAAGGCGCTGCGCTCGCTGGAGACCGGCCTCTCCGGCCTCGACGAGATCGAGATCGACGGAATGGGCCGCGGCGACGATATGAACGTCCTGCGCGCCGCGCTCGGCACGCCGACGCCGGATCGGCTGCTCGTCGTCGGCCAGGCGCTGCGGCTCGGCATGGATCCGCAGGAGATTCACGAGGCCTGCAAGATCGATCCCTGGTTCATCGCGCGGATTGAGGAGATCGTCGCGTTGGAGGCCAGAGTGCGCGCCTTCGGCCTGCCAAAGGACGCCGAGAATTTCCGCGCCTTGAAATTCGCCGGCTTCTCCGACGCGCGCCTCGCCACGCTCACCGGCGCCGGCGAGAAGGAGGTGCGCGCGGCGCGGCGGGCGCTCGGCGTGCGGCCGGTCTATAAGCGCATCGACACTTGCGCGGCGGAATTCGCCTCGCCCACCGCCTATATGTATTCGACCTATGAGACGCCTTTCCTCGGCGCGCCGGCCAATGAGGCGCGGCCGTCGAATCGGCGCAAGGTGGTCATTCTCGGCGGCGGGCCAAACCGCATCGGCCAGGGCATAGAATTCGACTATTGCTGCTGCCACGCCTGCTTCGCGCTCGCCGACGCGGGCTATGAAACCATCATGATCAATTGCAATCCCGAGACTGTGTCGACGGATTACGACACCTCCGATCGTCTCTATTTCGAGCCGCTGACGGCCGAGGACGTGGAGGAGATTTTGGACGTCGAGCGCAGCAATGGGACATTGCATGGCGTCATCGTCCAATACGGCGGCCAGACGCCCTTGAAGCTCGCCCATGCGCTGAGCTCGGCGGGGCTGCCCATTCTCGGCACGCCAGTCGATTCGATCGACCTCGCCGAGGATCGCGACCGCTTCAAGCGCCTGCTCGACAAGCTCGGATTGAAGCAGCCGAAAAATGGCATCGCCTATTCGGTGGAGCAGTCGCGGCTCGTCGCCGGCGAGCTCGGCCTGCCTCTGGTGGTGCGGCCCTCCTATGTGCTGGGCGGACGCGCGATGGCCATCATCCGCGATCAGAACACGCTCGACGATTATCTGCTCGGCACGCTGCCGAGCCTCGTGCCTTCCGATGTGAAGGCGCGCTACCCCAATGACAAGACCGGGCAGATCAACACGGTTCTCGGCAAGAATCCGCTGCTCTTCGACCGCTATCTCACCGACGCCATAGAGGTGGACGTCGACTGTCTCGCCGATGGCGAGGAGGCGGCCATCGCCGGGGTGATGGAGCATATCGAGGAGGCGGGAATTCATTCCGGCGATTCGGCCTGCTCGCTGCCGCCGCGCTCGCTGTCGCCGGAGATGGTCGCCGAGCTCGAGCGGCAGACGATCCAGCTCGCCAAGGCGCTCGGCGTCATCGGGTTGATGAACGTCCAATACGCGCTGAAGGACGGCGAAATCTTCGTGCTCGAGGTCAATCCGCGCGCCTCGCGCACCGTGCCCTTCGTCGCCAAGGTGATCGGCGCGCCCATCGCCAAGATCGCGGCGCGGATCATGGCCGGGGAGAAGCTCTCGGCCTTCACTCTGCCCACCCGCGCGCCGAATCACGTCGGCGTGAAGGAATCGGTCTTCCCCTTCGCGCGGTTTCCCGGCGTCGACACCGTGCTCGGGCCGGAAATGCGCTCGACCGGCGAGGTGATCGGCCTCGACCGCAGCTTCGAGGCGGCCTTCGCCAAAAGCCAGCTCGGCGGCGGCACAAAGGTGCCGCGGCAGGGAACGGTCTTCGTCTCGGTGCGCGACGCCGACAAGCCGCGCGTCATACCGGCGGTCCAGCAGCTGGTGAGCCTCGGCTTCACCGTGGTGGCGACGGGAGGCACGGCGCGCTATCTGCAGGAGCAAGGCGTGCCGGCGCAAAAGCTCAACAAAGTGTCGGAAGGCCGCCCGCATATTGTGGACGCCATCAAGAACGGCTCGGTTCAGCTGGTGTTCAACACGACCGAAGGCGCTCAGGCGCTGGCGGATTCTCGTTCCTTGCGCCAAGCTGCGCTATTGCATAAAGTCCCCTATTATACGACTCTGGCCGGCGCGATCGCAGCAGTCCAGAGCATCAGGGCCTATGTATCGGGAGATCTCGAAGTCCGCGCCCTTCAGGACTATTTCGCGTCGAATGCGTGACCTCGCGCCGCGCGAATATAATTGAAGGCCGCCGCATCCGCGGCTCGTTCATGTCGAGGAAGTCCGACCGTCCGCCGCAGCTTTCGCTGGTCCGGGGGCGCCGGGAATTTTGTTGACCGGGTCAGGACCATCCAGGAGCGAAAGAGCAAGAGACATGGTGGACAAGGTGCCCATGACCGCCGCCGGCTACGCATCTCTCGACGAGGAGCTGCGTCAGCGCCAGCAGATCGAACGTCCGCGCATCATCCAGGCGATCGCCGAGGCGCGCGCCCATGGCGATCTCTCGGAAAACGCTGAATATCATGCCGCGAAAGAGGCCCAATCGCTGAACGAGGGCCGCATCGCCGAGCTCGAGGACAAGCTCTCCCGCGCCGAGGTCATAGACGTATCCAAGCTCACCGGCAATACGGTGAAATTCGGCGCGACGGTCACGGTCGTCGACGAGGACACCGAGGAAGAGAAGGCCTATCAGATCGTCGGCGAGCCCGAAGCCGATGTGAAGAGGGGCCGCGTCTCCATCGCCTCCCCCATCGCCCGCGCGCTGATCGGCAAGAAGGCCGGCGACACGGTCGAGGTGAAGACGCCGGGCGGCGGCAAGAGCTATGAGATTTTGAAGGTCGCTTTCGTCTGAGCGGCATGGGCGGCGAGGCGACCAAGCGGAATTTGAAAAAGCTCGCGCTCTCCTTCTCCCACTCGTGGGAGAAGGTGGCCCTCGTGTCAGCGAGGGTCGGATGAGGGTCCTTCCGGGTAAGGTCGAATCTTCGACGACCGGCGCGGCTCCCATGCGCGGCGACTTTCGATATGACGACGAGCGGCTCGGACCCTCATCCGACCCGGCTTCGCCGGGCCACCTTCTCCCGCAGGCGGGAGAAGGGAGAACCTCGACACTCCGCCCCACGACCGCCTGGGTACTCTCCGACACCCGCGCCGGTCATGAGGTCCAGAGTCTCGGCATAGCGGACGCCCTCGGCCTCTCCCCCCGCCTCATTCGCCTCGCCCCGCGCGGCCTCATCGCCGCGCTCGCGCCTTTCGGCCCGATCGATCCGCGCGAAGCGAAGCTGCTCGCCCCGCCCTATCCCGATCTCGTCATCGCCTGCGGCAGGCGGACGATTCCCTATCTGCGCCATGTGAAGCGCGCCTCCGGCGGCGCGGTCTTCACCGTCTATGTGAACCGCCCGGCCAGCGGGCTCGGAACGGCGGATGTCATCGTCGCGCCGCGCCATGACGGGCTCGGGGGAGAAAATGTCATCGCCCCGCTCGCGCCGGCGAATCGGCTGACGCCACAGCGCCTCGCCGAAGCGCGCGCCGCTCTCGACCCGCGCGTCGCGGCGCTGCCTGAGCCGAGAGTGGGGCTGCTGATCGGTGGGGATAGTCGACATTTTCGGTTTTCGGAGAGGGATGCGGAGAGGCTTCTCGCCGACGTCGGCGCCATGCTGGACCAGGGGTGGAGCGTCGCGGCGACGGTCTCGCGGCGGACGCCGGCGCGGCTCGTCGAGGCTTTGCGCGAGCGGCTCGTGGGCCCTCATCCGACCCCGCTTCGCGGGGCCACCTTCTCCCACGAGTGGGAGAAGGAAGCGCGCGCCTTTCTTTGGGCGGGGGACGGCGAGAATCCCTATCTCTCCATTCTCGCCGGCTCGCAGGCGCTGCTGGTGACGGCCGATAGCGTCAATATGGTCGCCGAGGCGGCCACGACCGGCGCGCCGGTCCATGTCTTCGAGCCGGAGGGCGGCGCCGCCAAGATCGCCGCCTTTCTCGATGCGCTCGAGCAGCGCGGCGCTTTGCGCCGCTGGCGCGGCCGGCTCGAGCATTGGCGCTACGAGCCGCTGAACGAGACGCCGGCCATCGCCGAAGAGATCGCCCGCCGCTACGCCGCCTTCCGTGGGGCGGCCCCCGTATTGCTTCATGGCTCGTGCGCTTCGTAATAGATTCGCGAGTCGCCCGAAGATCACGAGCGGTTGCGGCGCAACGCATAATGGCTAGATTGCGCCCATCCGAACGCGCCGCGCCGTCCGCGCGGAGACATTCGCAAAGAGCCTCTTCATGTCCGCAGACGATAAAGGCCGCCTGCACGCCCGCGTCATCGTGCTGGGGTCCGGCCCCGCCGGCTATACGGCGGCGATCTACACCGCGCGCGCCATGCTCGAGCCCGTGGTCATCGCCGGCTTCGATCAGGGCGGCCAGCTCATGATCACCACAGATGTGGAGAATTACCCCGGCTTCGCCGAGCCGATCCAAGGCCCCTGGCTGATGGATCAGATGCGCGCCCAGGCCGAGCATGTCGGCGCCAAGCTCGTCTCCGACCATATCGTCGAGGCGCGGCTGGACAAGCGGCCCTTCGAGCTATTGGGCGATTCGGGAACGCTCTACACGGCGGACGCGCTCATCATCGCGACCGGCGCCAAGGCCAAATGGCTCGGCCTTCCGAGCGAGGAGGCGTTCAAGGGCTATGGCGTCTCCGCCTGCGCTACTTGCGACGGCTTTTTCTTCCGCGGCAAGAAGGTGCTGGTCGTCGGCGGCGGCAATACGGCGGTGGAGGAGGCGCTCTATCTCTCGCAGATCGCCGCCGAGGTGACGGTGGTGCATCGCCGCGACTCCTTCCGCGCCGAGCGTGTGCTGCAGGAGCGGCTCGCCGCGCGGCCGAATGTCAAAATCCTCTTCGATCACGCGATCGACGAGATCTTGGGCGGCAGCGCCCCGCCTTCGGTCACGCAGACGCGCTTGAAGAACGTCAAGACCGGCGCGACGCAGACGCTGGATGTGGACGGGGTCTTCATCGCTATTGGCCACCAGCCGGCCTCGGAGCTGTTCGTCGGCCAGCTGGAGCTGAAGCCCTCCGGCTATATCGCCGTGCAGCCGGGCACGACCAACACCAATATTCCCGGCGTGTTCGCGGCCGGCGACGTGGCGGACGAGACCTATCGCCAGGCGGTGACGGCCGCCGGCCTCGGCTGCATGGCGGCGCTGGATGTGGAGCGATATCTGCTGGAGACGCCAGCGCATGCGAGCGACGCGCTCGCCTCCGAGGAGCCTTTGTGAGATAGCCCCCTCCCCGGCCCTCCCCCGCTCGCGCGGGAGAGGGAGAAGATTCGGCGCTTCATCGAAATTTCGCGCGACGCCCGCCGCCCCCTCTCCCGCGAAGCGGGCGAGGGTGAGGGAGGGGGCAAAGGAACACCGAAGGCAAAAACTCCACATGCCCGACCTTCTCCTCGAACTCTTCAGCGAAGAAATTCCCGCCCGCATGCAGCGTCAGGCTGCCGATGATCTGCAGCGGCTCGTCTGCGGCGCGCTCGCAGAAAAGGGGCTGACCTATGAGGGCGCGGCCGCTCATGCGACGCCGCGCCGGCTGGCGCTGCATATCGCCGGCCTGCCCGGCCGCCAGCCGGATACGCGCGAGGAGAAGAAGGGTCCGCGCGTCGGCGCGCCCGAGGCCGCCATTCAGGGCTTTCTGAAGAGCGCCGGCCTCGCGTCGATCGATGAGGCCAAGATCGAGAAGGACGCCAAAAAGGGCGAGTTCTATGTCGCCGTCATCGAGCGCGCCGGGCGCGAGACGATCGCGGTGCTGGCGGATCTGCTGCCGGGGATTGTGAAGAGCTTCCCCTGGCCGAAATCCATGCGCTGGGGCAAAGCCTCGACGCGGCTCGATGCGCTGCGCTGGGTGCGGCCGCTGCAATCCATTCTCGCCACTTTCGGGACCGAGATGGAGACGCCGGATGTGGTGCGCTTCTCTGTCGATGGAATCGAGAGCGGCGATGTCTCCCACGGCCATCGCTTTCTGGCGCCGGCCCCCTTCGCAGTGAAGCGCTTCGACGATTACGTTCCCGCGCTGGAGAAGGCGAAGGTCGTGCTCGACGCCGCGCGCCGGCGAGACATCGTGCTGCATGACGCGCGCAATCTCGCTATGGCGCTGGGGCTGGAGCTGGTCGAGGACGCCGCGCTGCTCGAGGAGGTCGCCGGCCTCGTCGAATGGCCGGTCACGCTGATGGGCGCTTTCGACGAGAGCTTTCTCTCCATACCGCCGGAGGTCATTCGCGCGACCATTCGCGTCAATCAGAAATGCTTCGTGCTGAAGCGCCCGGACGGCGGCCTCGCCAATCGCTTCATCCTCGTCTCGAACATAGAGGCGAGCGATGGCGGCGAGACGATCATCGGCGGCAATCAGCGCGTCATCGCCGCGCGCCTGTCGGACGCCAAATTCTTCTATGAGACCGATCTGAAGACGCCGCTCGGCGAGCGTCTGCCCAAGCTCGACAATATCGTCTTCCATGAAAAGCTCGGCACGCAGGGCGAGCGCGTTAAGCGCATAGAGGCGCTGGCGCGCGAGCTGGCGCCCATCGTCGGCGCCGATGCGGACAAGGCCGCGCGGGCGGCGACGCTCGCCAAGGCCGACCTCGTCACCGAAATGGTCGGCGAGTTCCCCGAGCTTCAGGGACTCATGGGCCGCTATTACGCGGCGGCGCAGGGCGAGGACGCGGAGGTCGCCGCGGCGCTGGAGGAGCATTACAAGCCGCAGGGGCCGGCGGACCGTATTCCGACGAGCCCTGTTTCCATCGCCGTGGCGCTCGCCGACAAGCTCGACACGCTCGTCGGCTTTTGGGCGATCGACGAGAAGCCGACGGGCAGCAAAGACCCTTATGCGCTACGCCGCGCGGCGCTGGGCATCATCCGCCTCGCGCTCGAGAATGAGCTGCGGCTGCCGCTGCGCGAAGCCTTCGCCGCCGCGCAATGGCCGGTCTGGCTCGCGGCGCGCACGCCGCTGCGCGAGCTGGTGACGAGCGAGGTCAATCGCGTCGCCTCCGACCTCTCGCCCAATGGCGCAGCGGCCCTCTCGGTCGACGCCGAGGCGCATCTGCGCCGCGACATAGAGAAGCAGCTTCACGCCGTCGGCAGAGAGGCGGGCGCCGAGGCGCCCTCGCCTGCCGCCGAGATTTTCTTGCGCGAGACGCTGCCGCCTCTGCTGACCACCAATGCGGCCGATCTCCTCGCCTTCTTCATCGACCGACTGAAGGTCTACCTTCGCGATCGCGGCGCACGATATGACCTCATCGATGCGGCGCTCGGGGCCTCGGCCTCGGCGCAGTCTCGAGAAGGGAGCGCGCAAATGCCGGACGATCTGCTCACCATCACGCGCAAGGTGGAGGCTCTGGGGAAATTCCTCGACACCGACGACGGCAAGAATCTGCTCGCCGGCTTTCGCCGCGCCGCCAATATTCTCAAGATCGAGGAGAAAAAGGACGGCGCCGGGTCCTATGAGGAGCCGCATCATCCCAATCTGCGCATGGAGCAGCCCGAGCATAAGCTCGCCGCCGCCATCAAGCGCGCGCGGGAGGAGACATCGGAACGGCTCGACAAGGAGAATTTCGAGAGCGCCATGCAGGCGCTGTCAAAGCTACGCGAGCCGGTCGACAACTTCTTCGAGGCGGTGACGGTGAATTGCGACGATCCGAAAGTGCGCCTCAACCGTCTGCGCCTGCTCGCCGAGCTGCGCGAAGCCATGCTGCAAGTGGCGGATTTTTCGAAAGTGGCGTGAGGCGCGCGCCGATCGGGTGAAGGTTTCCTCATCCTGAGGAGCCTGCGCAGCAGGCGTCTCGAAGGACGAGGAAAGCTTCATACGCCGCCATCTGGAGCTCACCCTCGCGCTTCGAGACGGTCGCTGCGCGACCTCCTCAGCATGAGGGCGAGGGTGATTGCCCTTCCCCGACGCGCCTACGCCCCATTCCCCGTGAAAGTCCGCGGCGCGGGCGAGAGCACCTTTGCGGCGCCGCCGGAAATCTCCAGCACGGACAGGCCGCGCTCGTTCATGCCGTCGGCCTTGAAGCGGAACACGCCATCGGCGCCGTTGAAGCCCGATGGATTGACCAGCACATTCTCCGAATAGCGCTGCGAGCCCTGGCTGCGCGACAGAGCGATGGCCAGCGACACGGCGTCATAGGCGAGCGTCGCGATGCGGGCCGGATCGGTGTTGAACTTGGCGCGGTAGCGCTGCGCCAAGCTGTTGAAGCCGGCGTTCTCCGGCGCGACGAACCAGGCGCCTTGCAGCGCCGGAAGCTTCAGCACGCGCGCGTCGTTCCAAAGGCCGGTGCCGAGCACCTGAATGCGCTTGGTGTCGATATGCGCCGTCTGCAATTCCTGCGAGACAGCGGCCATGGCCTCGGCCTGCTCGGGGATGAACAGCGCGTCGATCTGCTCGGCCGCCTGGGCGATGCGCTGCACCGAGGCCTGCACGGCGCCGGGCTTGTAGCGCTCGATCGTCAGCACGCGCATTCCGTGATTGGCGGCGCTCTGCTGGAATTGCGCCAGCGCCACAGTGCCATAGTCGTTCTCGGGCACTAGCGCGGCGACCGATTTCTTGCCGCGCTGCGCGGCGAAATCGACGATGCGCTCGACATAGCCCTCCACCAGGAAGGACAGGAGATAGACGCCCTTGCCGGCGACGGAGGAGTCGGTCGAGAAGGCGATGATCGGCTTGCCCGCGCCGCGGGCGACGCGCGCCGCCTCCTTCACGCCGCTGGCGAAGACGGGGCCGATGACGATCTCCGCGCCCTCGTTTATGGCGTTTTGCGCGGCCTGGGCGGCGCCGGCGGGCGTGGAATGATCGTCCTTGACCAGAATGGTCACGTCATTGGCGCCGCTGTCGGCATAGGCGAGCTTGGCCGCGTTGAGCAACGAGGCGCCCACCTGGCTCGGCCCGGAGGCCATGGAGAGCGGCACGATCAGCGCGATGCGCGTCGCGCCGCTGCCGATCAGCTCGCCCTCATTGAGCTGGCCGACCTCCACCTTGCCGAGCGGCGCCGAGAGCCGCAGATCGGGAGCGCCGGGAACGCCCGGACCCGCCGTGGGATTGCAGGCCCCGAGAAAGGACGCCGCAGCCAAGGCGCAGAAGAGGCGCGCCGACGCCGCAGCGCCGCCTCGCCGAAACCTGTTCCGCCTACCCATGACCAATGGAAGCCTCCCGCTCGAACGGCCCGATGAAATCGCCGTCTTATACGCGATTGCGGAAAGCGCACGGCAACCCCTAAATTGAAATAAAATGGAATTTTGCGGGGAAATTGCGGCCTTGAACGCGCTTTCCATGTTCTGTAAAAAGAACACGTGGACGATTCATCGAACATCCGCATCGGCGGAGAGGCGGGCCATGAGCGAGGGGAAAGTGACGACGCCGGCGGCTTATACCGCTTTCGGCCTGCGGGCGGAGGCCGAGAAGATCGCGCCCGGGCTGCATCTCGTCGCGACGCCGATCGGCAATCTGAAGGATATCTCCTTCCGCGCTTTGTCGACGCTGGCGGCGGCCGACGCCGTCGTGGCGGAGGACACGCGCGTCACCAAGACTTTGCTCGCCCATTATGGGATTTCGACGCCGCTCGTCGCCTATCACGAGCACAACGCCCATGTGATGCGGCCGCATCTCATCGCGCGGCTGGAGGCCGGGGCGGCGCTCGCGCTGGTCTCCGACGCCGGCACGCCGCTGGTCTCGGACCCGGGCTTCAAGCTCGTGGCCGAGTCGCTGGAGAAGGGAATCAAGGTCACATCGGTCCCCGGCCCTTCCGCCGTGCTGGCGGCGCTGGTCGTCGCCGGCCTGCCGACCGACCGTTTCTTTTTCGAGGGGTTTCTGCCGCATAAGGGCGGGCCGCGGCGGGCGCGGCTCGCCGAGCTGGCGCGCATTCCCGGCACTCTGGTGTTCTTCGAATCGCCCAAGCGCGTCGCCGAGACGCTGGAGGACGCCGCCGCCGTGCTCGGCCCGCGCGACGCCGCCATCGCCCGCGAGCTGACCAAATTCTACGAATCGGTGCGACGCGGCAGGCTCGACGAGCTCGCCGCCGCGCTGCGCGAGGAGGAGCCGCCGCGCGGCGAGATCGTGGTGCTGGTCGCCCCGCCCGGCGCGGACGCCGAGGCGACCAGCGAGGCCGATCTCGACGCCAAGCTCGAGGAGGCGCTCGCCGCCCATTCGCTGAAGGACGCCGCCAGCGTCGTCTCCGCCTCCACCGGCCGGCCGCGCCGCGAGGTCTATGCGCGGGCGATCAAGCTCGCCGCCGAGCGCGAGAGCGAGACGCGCGAGTGAACGAGACGGAAGAAAGGCGCGCGCGCCATCGCGGCGGGCTGCGCGCCGAGACGATTGCGGCGCTGTGGCTGAAGATCAAATTCTACACCATCCTCGATCGCCGCTACCGCATTCGCGGCGGCGAGATCGACATTGTGGCGCGACGCGGCCGGACGATCGCTTTCGTGGAAGTGAAGGCGCGCGCGAGCCTCGAGGAGGCGATGATCTCCATCACCGAGGAGAAGCGCCGGCGCATCTCCCGCGCGGCGTCGAAATGGCTGGCGTCCAATCCCTGGGCCGCGGATCATGTGCTGCGCGGCGATGCGGTCTATATCGCGCCGAAGCGCCTGCCGCTGCATGTGGAGGCGGCGGTGGAATTGGATTTGGGATGACGAAAAAGGCGAAGCGCTGAAACCGCGCCCTTCCTTCTCCCGCAGGCGGGAGAAGGAAGGGCGCGAACCTATTTTCAGCGCGCAGACTGTCTCAGCTCGCCAAGCTCTGCGCCAGCTCTTCCGTATGCGCCTGGGTGCGGCGGGCCATATGGTCGATCTCGCGGGCGAGCGTGACGATCGACTCGGCGCCGGCGCCGGTCATGGCCATGGCGCTCGCCACTTGCGAGACATGCTGCGACATGGCCGAGGCGCTGTCGGCGGCCGAGCGCACGCTGCGGGTGATGTCCTTGGTGGCGGCGTCCTGCTCATGCACGGCGGAGGTGATGATCGCCGAAATATGCTCCACCTCGGCGATCTTGTTCTTGATCTTGTCGATCGAGGAGACGGAGAGATTGGTCGCCGCCTGAATCTCGGAAATCTGATCGGCGATCTCCTGCGTCGCCTTGCCGGTCTGGGTGGCGAGGCTCTTGACCTCCTGCGCCACCACGGCGAAGCCGCGGCCCGCCTCGCCGGCGCGCGCCGCCTCGATCGTGGCGTTGAGCGCGAGAAGATTGGTCTGCGCGGCGATGCGCGAGATGAGGCTCACCACATCGCCGACGCGATTGGCGGCGGCCGAGAGGCGCAGCATCTCGGCGCTGGAGCCATTGGTCTCCTGCACGGCCTGGCGCACGACGGTGGTCGATTCCACCGCCTGACGGCTGATCTCGCCGATCGCCTCCAGCAATTGCTCTGAGGCGGTGGCGACCGAGGCGACGTCGGCGGCCGCTTGCAGCGAGGCGGTGCGGGCGAAATCCGTATCCTCGCGGGCGCGACGTTCCTGCACGATCATCTCCTCCGATGCGCCGGCCATTTTCTTCGTCAGCTCGCCGAGCGCCGCGGTCGTCGCCGAAAGTTCGTGGGAATAATGCTCGACCTGATCGCGAATCACCGCCTCGCGGCGCAGCCGCTCCTCGCGATCGTCGCGGGCGCGGATCTCGGCCGCCATCTCATTATTGGCCCGCACCGCGTCGCGCAGCACGATCAAGGCCTTGGAGATCGCGCCGATCTCGTCGCCGCGCTCGGCGCCGCGCACCACAATTGTGGTGTCCCCGGCGGCGAGATCGGCCATTTGGCGGGCGATGGTCTTGATCGGCGAGGCGATGGTGCGGTGAATCGTGGGGATGGAGACGCCCACCACCAGAAAAGCGGCCGCCAGAGTGCCGAGCAGCAGCTCGAGCGACAGCGTCGCCGCCGCCTGATTGGCCGCAACCGCCAGCTGCGACGCCCGCGCCGCATTGGCCGGATCGGCCGCGGCCCCGGTCAGATCGCGGACATTGGCGACCGATACATAGGCGGTCGCGCCCATGAGCAGCAGCAGAGCCAGAAAAAGGAACTGCCTGAGGGCGAGGCCGGCGCCGATCGAGGTGAACCACATTGGGGGATGTATCCAGTTTGTTCCGGTCTTGACAGTTGTCCGTAGTTTTAGACCGATCTCCTTCAAGCGGAGTTAACGTCTATGTGGTCGGGCTGCCCGAAATAGAGGAAGCGCTTTCGCCCCGGGACGAAAAGCGTTACTTCCTCGGGTCCGGCCCGAGAGGCCGGCGCGGTGCGCCACGAAAGAGACATCGAGAGCATGATCGACGTCGCGGTCCAGATGGACCCCCTGGACAAAATCAATTTCGCCGGAGATTCCACCTTCGCGCTGATGCTCGAGGCGCAGAGGCGCGGCCATCGCCTGTGGCACTATACGCCCGACAAGCTGTCGCTCGGGGCCGGACGGCTGAGCGCGCCGGCGCGGGAGATCGCCGTCTATGACGATTCCGCGCGCTATTACGAGCTGGGTGAGGAGCGCGTGCTCGATCTCGCCGGCGTCGATGTCGTGCTGCTGCGCCAGGACCCGCCCTTCGACCTCGCCTATATTACCTCGACGCATTTTCTGGAGAAGATCCAGTCGCGCACGCTCGTCGTCAATGATCCGTCCGCCGTGCGCAACGCGCCGGAAAAAGTCTTCGTCATGGAATTCGCCGATCTGATGCCGCCGACGCTGCTGACGCGCGACCGGGCGGCGATCGAGGCGTTCCGCGCCGAGCATGGCGAGATCGTCATGAAGCCGCTCTACGGCCATGGCGGCGCCAGCGTGTTCAAGGTGGAGCCGGTCGATCCCAATTTCGGCTCGCTCTTCGATCTGTTTTCCTCGATCTTCCGCGAGCCCTGGGTGGTGCAGCGCTTTCTGCCGGCGGTCAGCAAGGGCGACAAGCGCATATTGCTGGTCGACGGCGAGCCGCTCGGCGCGGTGAACCGCATTCCGGCGGAGAACGACATTCGCTCCAACATGGTGCGCGGCGGCGCGGCGGCCTCGACGGCGCTGACCGAGCGCGAGCGCGAGATTTGCGCGCGGCTCGGCCCGGCGCTCAGAGAGCGCGGCCTGCTGTTCGTCGGCATCGACGTCATCGACGGCAATCTCACCGAGATCAACGTCACCTCGCCCACCGGCCTGCGCGCGCTCGCCCGGCTCGGCGGCCCCAACCTCGCCGCGCCGATCTTCGACGCGATCGAGGCCAAGCTCGCGAAGCTGCGCGCGAATGGCTGACGCGCGCAAGGCCGCGCTACGCACGCGGGAAGAGCCTCCGAAACCCTTGCGGCAGCAGCCACCGAGCGCGAACGGCCTGCGCGCGACGCTCGGCGAGAAGATCGCCGCCGTGAGCAAAGGAGCCAAGCCCGGCGAGCCGCCGCGCGCGGCCGTGGTCGAGATTTTGCGCAATGTGCTGGCCGAGAGCCATGAGATCGCGCGCGCCTATCTCGAATCCGGCGGCAAGGGCCTCGTCTGCGCGCGCTACCTCTCCGATCTCGAAGATGAGATCATCGGCGCGATCTATGATTATGTCGTGCGCTTCGTCTATGCCGCCGACAATCCGACCTTCGGCGAGCGGCTGACCATCGTCGCCGTCGGCGGCTATGGGCGCGGCACTCTGGCGCCCGGCTCCGATATCGATCTTCTGTTCCTGCTTCCCTATAAGCAGACGCCCTGGGGCGAGAGCGTCGTCGAGGCGATCCTCTACATGCTCTGGGATCTGCGCCAGAAAGTCGGGCATTCGAGCCGCTCGGTCGCCGAATGCCTGCGCCAAGCGCGCGCCGACATCACCATACGCACGACAATATTGGAGGCGCGCTTCATCCTCGGCAGCTCGGAGCTCTTCCACGAGCTGCTCCATAGCTTCGATCACGAGATCATGCGCGTCGACGCGCGCGCCTTCGTCGCCGCCAAGCTCGCGGAGCGCGACCAGCGCGTCTCGCGCGCGGGCTCCTCGCGCTATCTCGTCGAGCCCAATGTCAAAGAGGGCAAGGGCGGCCTGCGCGATCTGCACACGCTGTTCTGGATCGCCAAATATGTCTATCGCGTGCGCGAGCCGGAGGAGCTCGTCGCCGCGGGCCTCTTCACGCGCAGCGAGCTGACGCTGTTCCAGCGCTGCGAGGAATTTTTGTGGCGCGTGCGCTGCCAGCTGCATTTTTCCACCGGACGCGCCGAGGAGCGCCTCTCCTTCGATCTGCAGCCCATGCTCGCCGCGAAATTCGGCTATCACGACCGCGCCGGCCTCTCGCGCACCGAGCGCTTCATGAAGCATTATTTCCTCGTCGCCAAAGACGTCGGCGATCTCACCGCCATCGTCTGCGCGGCGCTGGAGGCGCGCGAGGCCAAGCCGCCCGCCATGCTGGACCGCGTGCTCGGCCGGCTGCGGCGCCGCGCGCGCAAAATGCCGTCGGATGATTTCATCGTCGAGCATGATCGAGTCAATGTCTCCGCCGAGGACGTCTTCCGCCGCGATCCCGTCAATATCATCCGCCTGTTCTGGACCGCCGACCGCTATGGGCTCGCGATCCATCCGGACGCCGTGCGCGTCCTCACGCGCTCGCTGCGGCTGATCGATTCCGATCTGCGCGCGAGCAAAGAGGCGAACCGGCTGTTTCTCGAGATTCTGCTGTCGCACAATACGACCGAGACGGTGCTGCGGCGCATGAATGAAGTGGGCGTGCTCGGGCGTTTCATTCCCGAATTCGGCCGCATCGTCGCGATGATGCAATTCAACATGTATCATCACTATACGGTCGACGAGCATCTGCTGCGCGCAGTCGGCGCGCTGGCGGCGCTGGAATCGGGCCGCGGACCTCGCCAAGCCGCGCTCGCCACCGATATTCTGCCGACCATCTCCAATCGCAAGACGCTCTATCTCGGCCTGCTGCTGCACGATATCGCCAAGGGCCGCAAGGAGGATCATTCGCAGGCCGGCGCCGCCATAGCGCAATCGCTGTGTCCGCGGCTCGGCTTCGATCCCGGCGAGACGGATACGGTCGCCTGGCTGGTGCAGCATCATCTCCTGATGTCCAGCATAGCGCAGAGCCGCGATCTCTCCGATCGCCGCACGATCGAGAATTTCGCCGCCATCGTGCAGACGATGGAGCGGCTGAAAATGCTCCTCGTATTGACCATGTGCGACATACACGCCGTCGGCCCCGGCGTGCTCGACGCCTGGAAGGCGCAGCTGCTCAATGTGCTCTATTGGGAGACGGAAGTGGTGCTCGGCGGCGGCCATTCGGCGGCCGATCGCAAGAGCCGCGTCGCCCAAGCGAAAGAGGAGCTGCGCGCCGCGCTCGCCGATTGGAGCGAGAGCGATTTTGTCGCCTATTCGCAGCGGCACTATTCCGCCTATTGGCTGAAGGCCGATCTCTCCCGCAAGGTGCGCCATGCGCGCCTGCTCCGCGATTTGAAAGACGCCAAATCGCCGCTCGTCACCACTGTCGATCTCGACACCAAGAGCGGCGCGGTGGAGCTCACCGTCGTCGCGCAGGATCACCGGCGTCTGCTGTCGATCATCGCCGGCGCCTGCGCCGCGAGCGGCGCCAATATCGTCGATGCGCATATCTTCACCACGGCCGACGGGCTCGCGCTCGACACCATCTTCTTCTCGCGCGCCTTTCCGATGGACGACGACGAATTGCGCCGCGCGCGCCGCGTCGCCGATTTCATAGAAAAAGCGCTGCGCGGCGAGATCGCCATTTCCGAGGCGGTGGCCGCGCGCAGCGCGCAGCGCGACTCGACGACGGCCTTCGACATCGCGCCGGGCGTCGTCATCGACAATCGCTTCGCCAATATGGCGACCGTCATCGAGGTCTCCGGCCTCGACCGCGTCGGCCTGCTCTTCGATCTGACCAACGCCATCTCCAATCTCAATCTCAACATCGGCTCCGCTCATATCGTGACCTTCGGCGAGCGGGCCGTGGACGCCTTCTATGTGACCGATCTGACCGGCGGGAAAATCGTCTCGCCCTCGCGTCAGGCGGCGATAAAGCGCCAATTGCTGGATGTCTTCGCGCTCCGCGTGCGAAAGACCTCCGGCGGGGGCGCGGGCGCCGCCCCGACTTGATTTTGCGCGCTCCCGCACTGATATCGGGGGCGTTTCATCGCCAATGGAAGAGATCATGAGCGACGATAAGAAAAAGGACACGCAGGAAGAGGCTCGCGCCCGTCAGGCCGAGGACGCCGAGGCCTCCGCTCTGGCGCAGCCGGGCGCCGAATCCGACATCGCCGAGCCCGAGCCCTTCACCGAGCTCGAGAATCTCCACGCCGAGGTCGCGAGCTTGAAGGACAAGCTGCTGCGCACGCTCGCCGATATGGAGAATATGCGGCGGCGGGCCGATAAGGAGATCGCCGACGCCAAGATCTATGGCGTCACCAATTTCGCGCGCGAGATGCTGACCTTCGCCGATAATCTGCGCCGCGCGGTCGACAGCGTGCCGGCTCAGGCGCGCGAGGGCCTCGAGCAGAGCGTGGCCACCTTCATCGAAGGCGTCGAGCTCACCGAGCGCGATTTCGTCTCCCGCCTCGCCCGCTTCGGCGTCAAGAAGATCGAGGCGCAGGGCCAGCGTTTCGACCCCAATCAGCACGAGGCGCTGTTCGAGATACCGGACGAGAGCGTGCCGCATGGCACGGTCGCTCAGGTGGTCGAGCCCGGCTATACGATCGGCGAGCGCGTGCTGCGTCCCGCCAAGGTCGGAATCTCGCGCGGCGGGCCGAAGGGCTGACCCACGCTTTTTCGGACGACCGGGAGCGCGCGACGTGGATGACGCCGCGCGTCACAGCCAATCATTGCGGCGAAAGCGCCAATAGAGCGTCGCGCAGATCGCCGCCGTCGCGGCGAGAATGAAGAAATAGCCGTAGCGCCATTTCAGCTCCGGCATATGCTCGAAATTCATCCCGTAAATGCCGGCGATCGCCGTCGGCACGGCGAGGATTGCGGCCCAGGCCGCGAGGCGCCGCGTGATGTAGGTCTGCTGCATCTGGCCATTCATCAGGCTCGCCTCGAAGGCGAAGGCCAGCACCTCGCGCAATGTGGCGATCTGCTCGCGCACGCGCAGAATATGGTCGGTCACGTCGCGAAAATGCGGACGCATGGCGGCGTCGATCGCCATCACCTCCGTATGCTCCAGGCGTTGGCAGACGTCGACCAGCGGCGCGACCGCATTGCCGAGCCGCAACAGATCGCGGCGCAGCGCATAGAGCCGATCGACATGGGCCTTCTCTGGCGATTGCGCGAGAATATGGTCCTCGATCTCTTCGACTTCCGCATTGATCGTCGCCAGCACGGGAAAGTAATTGTCCACGATGAAATCGAGTATCGCGTAGACGATATAGTCCTCGCCCTCGGACAGGCCATGCGGCGCCGCCTCGCAACGCTCACGCACTTGCGCATAGGAGCTGGAGGCGCCGTGGCGGATCGACAGCACATAGCCCTTGCCGACGAAGAGATGCGTCTCGCCGAAGGCGATGCGGCCATTCTCCATCTGCGCCGTGCGCGCGACGATGAACAGACCGTCGCCATATTGCTCGAGCTTGGGATATTGATGCGCCTTGCCGGCGTCCTCTATCGCCAGATGATGCAGATCGAACTGCCGCTGCACGCGCGCCAGCAGGGCGAAGGACGGCTCATAGAGTCCGATCCACACGACATGGCCTGGACGCGCGGCGAAGGCGCCGGCCTCCTCTATCTCGATATCCTGGAGCCGGCGGCCATCCGCATAGACGGCGGCGGCGATCACGCCGGGCTCACGCCCGACGCTCGGGGCAGCGCTCGATGCACTCATGTTCGGGGCCTCGTCGGATGATAGACCGGCGACGATCTAAGCGCTGCCGCCGACGAAGGCAATCGGCCCTCCCCCGCCGATCGAGACCCGCGCTTCACAACAGCGCGCGAAAATCCTCCACGGTGATCGGCGCGACGACATTCTGCGCATCGTCCAAGATTTCGTAGAGAAGGCCCTTCCCATAGATGGTGAAGAACACGATCACGTCCTGATCGCCGCCGCCCTCCCGATGCGGGTCCTCCGTAGGCGGGCTGACCTTGTAGCTGCCCACCGGCCGCACTTCCTTTATCTCGTCATTGGCGTGATAGAGGCGATGCTCGCCTTGAATCACGAAGGTCTTGTTCACTGTCTTGTGACGATGCAGCAGGATTTTCTCATTGGCGGCGAATTTATACAAAACATGGACGATGCCGACGTCGTCGTCGATATTCAGCACGGAGAGCCAGAGGTGATCGATCCCTTCGAGGCGCTTCCAATCGGTGTTTTTGTCGTTGAAATTGTAATTCGTCATCGCGCTTTCCTCCCGGTCCGAGGCGACCTTGCGTAGCCTGGCGAAAGAGGCCGCGCCCCGCCATGGACGCCGTCCCTCGGCGCGCCGGGCGAATTGCCCGAGGCGCCGGCGCGCTCGAGCCCGCGCTTCCGCCATGCCGGCAGAAATTCTGCCTTACGAAAGTTTCATGCGGCCGCCACTGTGGCGTAAGCTCGCGAACACCATCTTCATCGTCGACAGGCGGACGCCCCGCCGCGCCACCGGCCGCAGCTCCCGAGTGAGAGCACGCCGATGGCAGATCGATGGAGAAGGTTTGATGACCTTGCCTATGCTGTTTCGTCGAGCTCTCGCCACCAGCCGCACGGCGCGCTGGCGTCGTCCAGAAGGACGCCCGTTCCGCCTCGCCCTGATGTCCGGCGCCGCGGCCCTCGCGCTCGGCGCGACGCTGCTGCCGGCGCAGACCTTCGCCTGGGGCCAGGCCCCCGCGACGCAGACCCAGACGCAGAGCCCCAGCCAGAGTGCGGCTCCGGCCATCGGACCGCAATCCTTTGCCGATGTCGTCGAGCGCGTGAAGCCCGCCGTGGTCGCGATCAAGACCAAGGCGCTGGAGGCCGGCGGCGGCCCCGAGGAAGGCTTTCCCGGCGCGCCGCCCGAGCTTTCGCCGGATGATCCGCTCTATCGCTTCTTCCGCCGTTTCGGCGAGCCTCCGGGAGGCGGACGCGGCCGGCAGAAGCATATGACGCAGGCGCAGGGCTCCGGCTTCGTCATCACCAATGACGGCTATGTCGTCACCAATAATCATGTCGTCGACAATGCGACGCAGGTGGAGGTGACTTTCGACGACGGCCGCACGCTGCCCGCCAAGATCATCGGAACCGACAAGCGCACCGATCTCGCGCTGCTGAAGATCAGCGACGGCAATAATCTGCCGCATGTCGATTGGGCGAGCTCCAGCCCGCGCGTCGGCGACTGGGTGATCGCCGTCGGCAATCCGTTCGGCCTCGGCGGCACGGTGACGGCGGGCATCGTCTCGGCGCGCGGCCGCGATATCGGCGCCGGCCCCTATGACGATTTTCTGCAGATCGATGCGCCGGTGAACCGCGGCAATTCGGGCGGCCCTTCCTTCGACGAGCGCGGGCAGGTCGTGGGCGTCAACACGGCGATCTATTCGCCCTCCGGCGGCTCGGTCGGCATCGGCTTCGCGATACCGTCCGAGGTCGCCAAGGACGTCATCGCCGCGCTGAAAGACAAAGGCCAGGTGGCGCGCGGCTGGATCGGCGTCTCCATTCAGCCGATCACGCCGGAGATCGCCGAGAGCCTGGGGCTCAAGACCAGCAAAGGCGCGCTGATCGCGCAGCCGCAGCGCGGCGGACCGGCCGAGGCGGCCGGGCTGAAGGCCGGCGATGTCGTCACCGCCGTCGACGGCCAGAAGGTGGACGGCCCGCGCGACCTCGCCCGCCGCATAGCGACGCTCGGCCCCGGCAAGAGCGCGGAGCTGACCTATCTGCGCAATGGCGCGGAGAAGAATGTGAAGCTGAAGCTCGGCAAGCTGCCGAGCGAGAAGGAGACCGCCGCCGCCGAATCCAATGACGACGGCGTCGAGCCCGGCGCGGCGCTGGCCGCCTATGGCATTGAGGTCGCCCCGGCGGCCGAGGTGCGCGGCGGCCGCGGCGGCGAGGGCCTCATCATCGTCGGCATAGACCCCAATGGCGCCGCCGCCCAGAAGGGCCTGCGCCAGGGCGATGTGATCGTCGAGGCCAATGGACAGACGCTCAAAGGGCGCGGCGATCTGCAGGCCGCCATCGACTCGGCCAAGAAGGAGGGCCGCAAATCCGTCCTGCTGCGCGTGAAATCCCCGGAGGGCGCCCGCTTCGTCGCCCTCTCGGTCAATCCGGCGTCGTGACGATCTCGCGTTTCCACCCACATCGAAAACGCGGAGCGAAGAGAGCTTCTTGCGCGATCGGCCCGTTTTGCCCGCCCCCCGTGTAGCGGGCCCGCGCAAAGGAGGCGGCGGGAGACGTTTCGTCTCCTCTCCCGCCGCGTCAGTCGCGGCAGGCCGGCGCGTATCGCCGGCCTGCCGTTTTTATTCGAGGCGCGCTATATGAGTGAAATGCGAATATTGGTCGTCGAGGACGATTCGGAAGCCGGCGCCTATCTCGTGAAGGCGTTTCGCGAGCAAGGCCATGTCGCCGATCATGCGGCGGACGGGCTCTCCGGCTATGCGGCCGCGGCGGAAGGCCATTACGACGTGCTCGTCATCGACCGCATGCTGCCCAAGCTGGACGGACTCTCGCTGATCTCGGGCCTGCGCGAGCAGAAGATCGACACTCCCGCCCTCATCCTCTCCGCGCTCGGCCAGGTGGACGATCGCGTGCGCGGCCTGCGCGCCGGCGGCGACGATTATGTGTCCAAGCCCTACGCTTTCTCCGAGCTGCTCGCCCGCGTCGAGGCGCTGGCGCGCCGCCGCGGCGGGCCGAAGCCGGAGGAGACCACCTATCGCGTCGGCGATCTCGAGCTCGATCGGCTCGCCCATAAGGTGGTGTCCGCCGGACAGGAGATCGTGCTGCAGCCTCGCGAGTTCCGCCTGCTCGAATATCTCATGAAGCACGCCGGCCAGGTGGTGACGCGCACCATGCTGCTCGAGAATGTCTGGGATTATCACTTCGATCCGCAGACCAATGTCATCGACGTCCACATCTCCAGACTGCGCTCCAAGATCGACAAGGGCCGCGAGACGCCGCTTTTGCACACGATCCGCGGCGCCGGATATATGATCCGTGAAGGCGCTCGTTAGACTCTTCCGCACGACGGCCTTCAAGCTGTCGCTCGCCTATCTGGTGCTCTTCGGCATCGGCGCCGCATTGGTGCTGACCCGCGTGCAGATCAATGTCGAGGACCTCTTCGACGAGCAGACCGCGCAGACGATCGACGCCGACATTCGCGGCCTCGCCGAGCAATATTCGGAAGGCGGCATTCGCCAGCTGGTGGAAGTGATCGAGCGCCGCGTGCGCACGCCCGGAGCCTCGCTCTATCTGGTGACGACCTTCTCCGGCGAGCTCGTCGTCGGCAATATCGCCGCTTTGCCGCCGGACCTGCCGGACGGCACCGAGCTGGTCGAGGCGCGCTATCAGCGGCGCGGCGAAACCGCCGCTCATCATCGCGCCATGATGCGGCTGTTCCAGCTCCCGGGCGGCTTTCGCCTGCTCGTCGGCCATGATCTGCAGGACAGAAAGCTGCTGCGCGGCATATTGCGCCGCGCGCTCGTCGCCTCGCTGTTCTGGCTCATCGCCATCGGCACGCTCGGCGGCCTCATCGTCGCGCGGCGCATTCTGGCGCGGCTCGACAAGCTCTCCGCCTCGGGCCGCCGCATCATGTCCGGCGATCTCGAGCAGCGCCTACCGCTGATGGGCGCGGACGACGAGTTGGACCGTCTCGCCGGAAATCTCAACGCCATGCTGGACCGCATCGGGCAGCTGATGGCGGGGCTACGCGAGGTCTCCGACAATATCGCGCATGATCTCAAAACGCCGCTGACGCGCTTGCGCAATCGCGCCGACGCCGCGCTGCGCGCCGATCTCAGCGCCGCGCAATATCGCGATGCGCTGACCGATATGATCGAGGAATCCGACTCGCTCATCCGCATCTTCGACGCGCTGCTGATGATCGCGCGCGCCGAGGCCGGCTATTGCAGCGATTTCTCCAGCGATTTCGACGCCGGCCGCGTCGCCGCCGACATCGCCGAAATGTACGAGCCCGTCGCCGAGGAGCATGGCGCGCGCATAGAGCTCGCTGCGGCCGACGGACTGACGCTGCGCGGCAATCGCGAGCTGCTCGGCCAGGCGCTGGTCAATCTCGTCGACAATGCGCTGAAATATGGCGCCACCGCGCCCGGCGCCGTCGTGCGCGTCGCGGCGCGGCGGGCGGGCGACAGCATAGAGATCGAGGTCTCCGATCGCGGCCCCGGCATAGCGGAGAAGGACCGCGACCGCGTGATCGGCCGTTTCGTGCGGCTCGAGAACTCGCGCTCGCGGCCGGGCTCCGGCCTCGGCCTGTCGCTCGCCGCCGCAGTGGCGCGCCTGCATGGCGGGACCTTGCGCATAGAGGACAATGCGCCGGGCCTACGCGTCGTGCTGGCGCTGCCGCGCGCGGCCCCGGCGACCCATGCGCCGAGCGCCGCGCCCTCTCCCGCCGTTCCGCTGGCGCCGCCGGCGGAGTGACTCCTCAGTCGAGTTCGAATCTGTCCTTGTAATCCTTGCGCAGCGCGGGGGCCTGATCCTCCTTGCGCAAATGGCAATTGCCGATGACGAGCGTTTCGATCTCCGTGCCCATGAAGCAGGCGAAGGCGTCCTCCGGCTTGCAGACGATCGGCTCGCCCCGCACATTGAAGCTGGTATTGACCAGCACGGGACAGCCCGTCAGCGCATGGAAGGCCGAGATCAGCGCGTGATAGCGCGGATTGGTCTCCTCATGCACCGTCTGCACGCGCGCCGAGCAATCGACATGCGTCACCGCCGGAATGACGCTGCGCGGCCGCTGCAAGCGCTCTATGCCGAACAGCGCCTCATCCTCCGCGCGCGTCGCGAGCCTGTGCTGCGTCGCGACATCGGCGACGAGCAGCATGTAGGGCGAATCCTCATCGAGATCGAACCAATCGGCGACATGCTCGCGTAGAACGGACGGCGCGAAAGGCCGGAAGGATTCGCGATATTTCACTTTGAGATTGAGCGTCCTCTGCATTTGCGGCGAGCGCGGATCGGCGAGAATGGAGCGCCCGCCGAGCGCGCGCGGGCCGAACTCCATGCGGCCCTGGAACCATCCCACCGCTCTGCCATCGGCGAGAGCGCGCGCCGTCGCTGCGATGGTCTCCTCATCCGAGAGCGTCGTGAAGCGCGCGCCGCAATCGGCGAGGCGGCGCTCTATATCGCTCTGCGAATAGGACGGCCCGAGATAGGCGCCCTGCATGGCGTCGCCCTCGCCGCACGCGGCGCGCGGACGTCCGTTGAAGTCATGATAGGCGAGCAGCGCGGCGCCGAGCGCGCCGCCGGCGTCTCCGGCCGCGGGCTGAATCCAAATGCGCTCGAAGCTCTTGTCGCGCAGCACTTTGCCATTGGCGACGCAATTGAGCGCGACGCCGCCGGCGAGGCAGAGATTGCGCGCGCCCGTCTCCGCCGCCAGCGCGCGCGTCAGGCGCAGCACGATCTCCTCCGTCACCGCCTGGATCGACGCGGCTATGTCCATATGACGCTGCGTCAGCTGCTCCTCCGGCGCGCGCGGCGGCCCGCCGAACAGGCGATGCAGCTTCTCGCTCGTCATGCGCAGCCCTGTGCAATAATCGAAATAGGATTGATCGAGACGGAATGTGCCGTCCTTCTTCAGATCGACGATGTGATCGAGAATGAGGCTCGCATATTTCGGCTCGCCATAGGGCGCGAGGCCCATCAGCTTATATTCGCCGCTATTGACCTTGAATCCCGTGTAATAGGTGAAGGCCGAGTAGAGCAGGCCGAGCGAATGCGGAAAGCGCAATTCGCGCTGCAGGGCGAGCGTCGCGCCCGCGCCGAAGGCGACCGATGTCGTCGCCCATTCGCCGACGCCGTCCATGGTCAGCACCACAGCCTCGTCGAAGGGCGATGGATAGAAGGCGCTCGCCGCATGGCTGAGATGATGCTCGGCGAAGAGGAGACGCGCGCGCCAATCGACATTGGGCGCGTGATGCTTCAGCTTTTGCACGAGCAGAGATTTTTGAAACAGCTTGTCGCGCAGCCACACCGGCAGAGCCGTCGCAAAGGACTGAAACCCGCGCGGCGCAAAGGACATATAGGTCTCGAGCAGGCGCTCGAACTTCACGAAAGGCTTGTCGTAGAAGGCGACGTGATCGATGTCCTTCGCCTCGACGCCAGCGGCGGCGAGGCAATAGTCGATGGCGTTGGCGGGGAAGCGCGCATCATGCTTGACGCGAGAGAAGCGCTCTTCCTGCGCGGCGGCGACGATGCGTCCATCCTCGATCAACGCGGCCGCGCTGTCGTGATAGAAGGCGGAAACGCCCAGAATTCGCACGAGCGATCAGAACAGCGTGTAGATGAAAGGAGCGACCGCCGTTCCCTGCAGCAGCATCAGCCCGCCGAGCAGCATCATCACGCCGAGCACCGGCGCCATCCAATATTTCTTGCGGCTCGCGACGAAATCCCACAGCTCGAGAACCATATCCATCGCATTCGTCTCCTGTCAGAAATTGCTTTTCCGGTCAGAATTGCTTGCGCATGTCGGAGGCGCCGTCCGCATCGCCGCGCCGCGTCCAATAGCTCTCCGCCGCATGGTCGAAGCGCAGCGCGAGCGGATCATGCCCGCGCAGCCGAAAGAGGATGGCGATCGGCGTCAGCACGCCGAAGAACATTACGGCCATGACGATCGGATTGACGATTTTGTGAAGCGTCGATCCGAAGGCGAGCCAGAGATCGTTGAGCGCTGCGAGCCGCTTCGGCGCGATGATGGCGAGCGCCGCGAAAACGGCGGCGGCGGCCAGCGCCCAAAGGTGCGGAGAGCCGTTTCGCCACATCGGCGCCAGCGCCAAAATGGTCAGCGCCGCGGCGATCACCAGTCCGAAGGAGCGATCGGAACCACGCTCGACCGGCCGATCCGAAGTGAGGGCTTCATGCGTCATCTTATGGCGCTATCCCCTGAAAAAAACCGTAGAAACGCGTCGTCACCGAAACTTTGCGAGGCTTAGGCGATGAAAAGTAGAGCGTCAATTACGGGGTATCCCCATCCGCGTCCGCAGATAGATGTAGAAGATTGAACGGCAAGACGTTTCGACAATCGCATGACTTTACGCTCTGGCCTCGCGGCGCGGGCGAGCCTGTGGATTACCTTCGAGCAACGGCCCGGCGCCGTGCGAATGAGCGGCCGCAGCGCGCTTTCGGCTTGCGCGCGACAAAAAAAAGGACCTTAATTCATGGGTTGTCGGAAAGGGGCCTGCAATGACCTCATCCCTTTATATCATCAATCCCGCTGCAGATTTTCCAACCTACTTCGGCGCAGAGATTCTCGTCGCGTCCGGCCGGCCTTCCGGCGTGATGATGGCCGATCTCTCATCGACGACCGTCGCTGCGATGGCGCCGCGCGACTTCGCGATCGAGATCGGCGACGAGGGCGTCGCGCCCGTGAATTTCGATCATGAGGCGGATTGGATTTGCGTCACCGGCAAAGTGAGCCAGCGTCGCCGCATGATCGCCATCGCCGACGAATTTCGTCGTCGCGGCAAGAAGGTCATCATCGGCGGGCCATACGCCAGCCTCAGCCCCGATCATCTCGCCGCGCATTGCGACGTGCTGGTGAGCGGGGAGATCGAGGAGATCGCCGAGGAGTTCTTCGCCGATCTGCGCCGCGGGCGTCCGCGTGATCGCTACATCGGCGACAAGCCTTCGCTGGCGACGAGCCCGATCCCACGTTGGGATCTCTATCCCAATCATCGCGCCATGCTCGGCGCCGTGCAGACCTCGCGCGGCTGTCCGTTCGAATGCGAATTCTGCGACGTCATCCAATATCTCGGCCGCAAGCAGCGCCATAAGCCGATCGCCAATGTGATCGCCGAACTCGACGCTCTATGGGCGCATGGCTTTCGCGCGACATTCTTGGCGGATGATAATTTCACCGCCTATCGCGCCCATTGCAAGGAGCTGCTGGAGGCGATGGCGCATTGGCGGCGCAATGGCCATGAGATGGATTTCGTCACGCAAATCTCTATCGACGCGACGCGCGACGCGGAGCTGATGGACATGCTGGTCGAGGCTGGCGTGCATCAAGTGTTCATCGGCATAGAGACGCCCAATCTCGACAGCCTGCGCGAGACCGGCAAGAAGCAGAATTTGAAGATCGATATTCCGAGCGAGGTGCAAAAGCTCATCGACCGCGGCATTTCGGTGATGGGCGGCATGATCGTCGGCTTCGATCACGACGGGCCGAATGTGTTTTCGCAACAATATGAATTCGCCATGTCGACGCCGATCCCTATCTTCAGCCTCGGCGCGCTGATGGCCTCGGAGGCGACGCCGCTCTTCGATCGCATCACGGCCGAGGGACGCCTGCTGCAAGGCACGGTGGAGACGCAGGCCGTGCCCTGGGGCTCCAATATTCGCCCGGTGACGATGAGCATGGACGAGCTGAATTCCGGCCTGCACAATCTCTGCAACGCGCTCTATTCGCCGGCGGCCTTCGGCGAGCGCATGCTGAATTTCATTCACAGCTTCGGCCGCGCGCACGATCTGAGCGACGCCAAGCTGCCGGAGTTCGAGAGCTTCCGAGAAGTGGAGCGGCAGGCGATGGACATCGCCGGCGAGGTGCGCCGTCTCGGCGACGCCGAAGGGCGCATGTGGAACAAAGTCTGGGGCGCGGCGCTGCGCAAGCCGGCGACGGCGAAAATCGTCGGGCGCATCATGTTCCAATATGCGCAGGCGCGGCACATGTTCGACCGCGGCAATTATTGGGAGCCGCAGCTGGCCTATGCGCCGCCGCGGCGGGAGATGGCGGAGGCCGCGGCGGAGTGACTGCGGGGCCGCGTCTGTCGTCATTCGCGCGATTTTTCCGCCTTCCTTCTCCCCGCATTGCGGGGAGAGGGAGCGCGCCGAACCATTCAGCCGAAACCGTATGGCGCGCGAGCCTGAAGGCTCGCCTCGCGCAGCGCATCCTCAATGCAGCGACGTCCGCGCGCCTTGCGCGGAGATCGCCCGCGTCGTCGGCCGCACGGGGATGCGCAGCATCGCGATCGTGCCGATGCCCACATGCGAGCGAATGCGCAGCGCGCCGCCATGCAGCGCCATCAGCGAACGCGCGATGGCGAGGCCGAGGCCGGAGCCTTTCATGCCATTCTCTATGACCGCGATCGGCTGCTCGAAGGGGCGGCCGAGCTTGGGGATGGCGGCCTTCTCTATGCCGCAGCCATCATCCTCGACGAAAATGGCGACCGAGCGCGCAAGCCGACGTGCGCGCACGCGCACGGCGCCGCCGGCCGAGGTGAATTTCAAACTGTTGGAGACGAGCACGCCGATCGACTTCACGATCGCGTCATGATCGCCATAGCAGCGCAGCCCGTCGCAGGCGTCGACGCTGATCTCGACGCGCTTCGTCTCGGCGCTGTGGCGGAAGCGCTCCACCGTCGCGCGCACGGCGCCGGAGACGTCGACCTCGCGCTGATCCAGCCGCACGCGGCCGGCCTCGAGACGCGACATGTCGAGAATATCGGTCAGCACATCGAGCAGATAGCGGCCGCCCTGATGGATATGGTTGCAATATTCGACATATTTGGTCGAGCCGAGCTGACCGAACACCTGCGCCTGCATCATCTCCGTAAAGCCGATGATGGCGTTGAGCGGCGTGCGCAGCTCATGGCTCATATTGGCGAGAAATTCGGATTTGGCCTGATAGGCGGCCTCGGCCTCGCCCTTCTGCAGATGATATTGCTCGGCCAGCGTCGCCAGCTGCTGCGCCTGCGCCTCCAGCGTCTGGCGCGATTTCAGCAGGTCGGCGACGCTCGCCGTCAGCCGGCGCTCGGAATCGATGAGCTTCTCCTGATTGCGCTTCAGCGCGGTGATGTCGGCGCCGACCGAGACATAGCCGCCGTCCTTGGTGCGGCGCTCGCTGATCTGCAGCCAGCGGCCATCCGCCAGCCGCGCCTCATAGGTGCGCTCGCTCGTCGTGGCGCCCTGGTCCGAGACGATCTGCGTCTCGGCCAGAGCGGCGGAAGCGCTCGCCATTATGCGCGCATAGCTCGCGCCCGGCGCGGCGGCCTCGGCGGCAAGACCATGCAGCGTCAAAAACTTCGAATTGCAGGCGACGAGCCGATTATGCGCGTCCCACAGCACGAAGGCTTCTGAGATCGTCTCTATGGCGTCGCGCAGCCGCATATCGGCCGTCGCCGCGCCTTCCACCAGCGCGCGCTGCTCGGAAATATCGACGGCGACGCCGACGAGGCGCTTGCCGCCTTCTGGATCGTCGATCAATTCGGCGCAGGCGCGCAGCCATAGAAACTCGCCGCGCGCATTGCGGATGCGGAACTCGTGATCCATGCCGCGCGAGCCGGAGGCGACGATCGTCTCGACAATGGCGATGAGATCGCCATCCTGCGGATGCAGCCGCATCTTCAGCTCGCCGAAGGAGAGCGAGCGCTGCTCCGGATCGAGGCCGAGCAGGCCGAACATGGAATCGGACCAATGGATGCGCCCGCGCGCAATGTCCCAATCCCACAGGCCGCAGCGGCCGGAGCCGAGCGCCGCGTCGACACGCCGGCGCAGGTCGATCTGCGCGCGCTCGGCGAGCGCGGCGCGGCGCGCCTCGCGGCGAAAGGCGAAGAGGCCGACAGCAGTGGCGGAAGCCGCAGCGGCGGACAGCGCCGCATAGAGGGCGAGGAGGCCGCGCCATTCGGCCAGCGCCGCGTCATAAGGGAGGATCGCCGCCAGCTGCCCGCCGCCCTGGCCCCCGCCCTGCCCTGGCGCGGGCGAAAGATTGCGCACAGTGGCGAGCGCCTTGCGCCCATCGGCGAGGGTGACGCGCATGACGCCGGCCTTCTCGCCGAATTCGGTCAGCAGCTGCTCGGCGCCGAGCAGACCGGCGAGCGCGCCAGAGGCCACGAGCGGCGCCGTCACGGCGACGATATGGCCAGACCCATCGGCGACGGCGACGCGACGTCCGCGCGTCGCGGCATAGTCCGGCAGCGCAGCCGCGCCGGCGCGCAGCGTCGTCTCCACGTCGCGCGAGACCGCGCGCGCGAAAATCTCGAGCTCCTGCGCCGCCTCGGCCAGAGTGCGCTCATGCGCGGCCTCGGCCAGAAGGAGCAGCAATGCGCCGAATGCTATGGCGCAGGTTCCGAGCGCGAGCGCCAGCTGGCGCGCGCTCGGCGTTTTTGCAATCAGCCGGCCGATGCTCGAGGAGGCCGTGGCGCTCCATGACGTATCGGCGCAAGTCGTTGTATTGGCCGCGCGCCCACGCGCCATTTTCGCTAATCCCCGCAGTTTGTCGAAGAGGGGGAAAAACGCGCCGCATCCCGCCCCGAATCAGCCCCATTCGAATCCGGCGGCGGGCTTTTGTCCAGACCTTAAAAGGACGTAAAGCCCCTCAGGCGAGCGCGCGCGTCGCTATGTCCGAGACATCGGCGGAGAGATCGGGCGTCGAAAGAATGCGACGCAGCGTCGACTCGGCGAGCGCACGGCGGCGCCCCTCCAGCGAGCGCCAGGAGCGCAGCGCCGATAGCAGCCGCGCGGCGAGCTGCGGATTTTTGGGATCGAGCTCCAGCACCACACGCTCGAGCAGCGCATAGCCGGAGCCGTCCAGCGCATGGAAGCGCGTCGGATTGCCATTGGCGAAGGAGCCGACCACGGCGCGCACGCGATTGGGGTTGGTGAAAGAGAAATCCGCATGCTCCATCAGCCGAGCGATGCGTGCGGTCGTCTCCGCCTCCGGAATGGTCGATTGCAGCGAGAACCATTTGTCGAGGACGAGATGGTCCTTCTTGTAGCGCTCATAGAAGGCGGCGAAAGCCTCCTCCCGCGCCGCGCCCGGCACATGCGACAGCGTCGCCAGCGCGGAGATGCGATCGGTCATATTGGTCGCCTCGGCGAATTGCCGCTCGGCCAGCGGACCGCCAGAGGCCGGATCGCCCGCGGCCAGAAGATCGAGCGCGACATTGCGCATGGCGCGCCGGCCGGCGCTGGCGGCGTCCGGCGAGAAGCCCTCCTGCGCGGCGAAGCGGGCGTGCGCCTCGGTGAGCGCCGCGCCCAAATGGCGGCCGAGATCGCGCTTCAGCCCGGAGCGCGCGGCGAAGATCACATCGGGATCGACGTCCTTGCCGATCTCGCGCGCAATATCGATCTCTGAGGGCAGAGACAACGCCTGAGCGACAAGGCTCGGATCGCCCTCTCCAGCCTCGACCAGCCGCTTCAGCGAGTCGAAAAAGGCGAGATCATCCGCCGCCGCGCCGCCGCGCGCGGCCTCTATGCGCGAGAAGATCGAGCGTAGCGCGAGACTCTGCGCCGCCTGCCAGCGATTGAAGGAATCGCCGTCATGGGCGAGCAGGCGCTCCAGATCCTCGGCCGATTGCGGCGGCGCGAGGCGCACGGGCGCGGAGAAGCCGCGCAGCAGCGACACCACCGGGCGCGACGGCACATTCTCGAACACGATTTTGCGCGAGGGCGTCGAAAGCTCGACGACGCCGCGCGCGCATTCCTCCGCGCTGGCGCCGCTCTCGCCGGGCGAAGCGGCGAGCGTCAGCTCGTCGCCATTCTCGCCGATGAGGCCAAGCGCCAGCGGAATGACGAAGGGCTTTTTGTCGCTCTGCCCGGGCGTCGGCGGCGTCGATTGCTCGAGGCTGAGCGTCAGCGTTTTGGCATTGGCGTCATAGTCGCTCGCCACGGTCACGAGCGGCGTGCCGGCCTGCTCATACCAGAGCGAAAACTGCGTCAGATCGCGGCCCGAGGCCTCGGCGAAGCAGGAGAGGAAATCCTCGACCGTCGCGGCCGTCCCGTCGAAACGCGCGAAATAGAGGTCCATGCCGCAACGGAAATCGGCCTCGCCGATCAGCGTCTTCAGCATGCGGACGATCTCCGCGCCCTTCTCATAGACGGTCGCCGTGTAGAAATTATTGATCTCGTGATAGAGGTTCGGCCGCACCGGATGGGCGAGCGGGCCGGCGTCCTCGGGAAACTGCTGCAGCCGCAGGCCGCGCACGTCGGCGATGCGTTTTACCGCGCGCGAGCGCTGATCGGCCGAGAATTCCTGATCGCGATAGACGGTCAGGCCTTCCTTCAGGCACAGCTGGAACCAATCGCGGCAGGTGATGCGATTGCCGGTCCAATTGTGGAAATACTCATGGGCGATGACCGACTCTATGCCCGCATAGTCGGAGTCGGTCGCCGTCTCGGGCGAGGCCAGAACATATTTGTCGTTGAATATGTTGAGGCCCTTGTTCTCCATCGCGCCCATGTTGAAGTCGGAGACGGCGACGATGTTGAACACATCGAGATCATATTCACGCCCGAAGGCCTGCTCGTCCCAGCGCATGGAGCGCACCAGCGAATCCATCGCATAGGAGGCGAAAGGCTCCTTGCCGCGCTCGACATAGATGGCGAGCGCGACGTCGCGGCCGGAGCCGGTGCGGTAGCTCTCTGAAATATGGCCGAGATCGCCGCCGACGAGGGCGAAGAGATAGCAGGGCTTGGGAAACGGATCGCGCCAGACCGCGAAATGTCTCCCGCCTTCGAGATCGCCGGAGGCGATCGGATTGCCATTGCCGAGCAGGACCGGAGCTTCGCTCTTCTCAGCCTCTATCCGCGTCGTGTAGACGCTGAGAACGTCCGGCCGGTCCAGAAAATAGGTGATGCGGCGGAAGCCCTCCGCCTCGCATTGCGTGCAATAGGCGGAGCCGGAGCGATAGAGCCCGCTCAATTGCGTGTTGGCGGAGGGATCGACCTCCGTCTCCAGCTCCAGCGTGAAAGGCCCCTCGGGCGGGGCGTGCAGCACGAAGGAATCGGGCGTCGCTTCATAGGCCTCGGGCGCGAGCGGCGCGCCGTCCAGCGCCGCGCGCCGCAAGACCAGCCCGTCGCCGTCGAGCGCGAGCGGCGCGCCCGCCCGGCCGGCGGGGTTACGCCTTATCGCGAGGCGCGCGACGACGCGCGTCTTGCTTCGATGCAGAGAAATATCGAGATCGACCGCGTCGATCAGATACGCGGGCGGGCGATAATCGGCGAGACGAACGGCCTGGGGGGGTGGGTTGCGCATGGGACCTCGATGCCCGTCACACCTACACGCGGCCGCGCGGCTTCGCAACGGAAACGGAACCGCCGCGGCCGATTCGCGTCACGCATTGCCGCGACGGCCGGCCTCGAACAGGAACCATATCCGCCTCTCGGCCTCGTCTATGTAATTTTCCAGTAGGCTCGCCGTGGCGACGTCGCCGCGCTCGTCGCAGAGGGAATGCGCCTCGCGCATGCGCGCCGCCAGCGCGCCATTGTCGTCGCGCAGCTCCGCCAGCATGTCCTGCGGATCGACATAATCGGCGTCATTGTCGAGGATGCGCTGCAGCCGGGCGATATGGCCGATCGAGCGCAAGCTGGTGCCGCCGACCTTGCGCACGCGCTCGGCGATTTCGTCCGTCGTCGCGAAAATCTGCGCGCCCTGCTCGTCGAGCAGCAGATGATAATCGCGAAAATGCGGGCCGGAGACGTGCCAGTGGAAATTCTTCGTCTTGAGATAAAGGGCGAAAACATCCGCCAGCACGGCGTTGAGCGCGCCGGTGAGATCGCGCGTCGCCTCGGGCGAGAAGCCGGTCGGCGTCTCGAGCGCGGCCTTTTGGCGGGAGCGAATTTCACGATTGGTCATGCGTCAAAACTCCTCGAGCGGAGGGCTGGATCGCTATGACCAGATATGCCGGCGCGCGCGCCTTCCCATGGCTGGACGCGGATTTTTTGCGAAGCGTGATTTTTTCGCGGCGGATTTTTCGCAGCGCCTCAGCCGGCGGAGATGCTGGGAAGCTCCCGCGCGGGCTCGGCCGCAGCCGGCTCGGCCGCGGAGCGGCGCGTCGGCAGGCGGTGGATGGTCGCCGATTCATGGTCGTCGTCGCGGTCCATTCGCGACAGATCCTGACGCACCATCAGGACGAAGAGCGCGAAGGCGATGGCCGACATCGTTCCGATGGTCACGTCGAGGACGGAGAAGCGCCATAGCCGCGCCTCCACCACCTGCGGGCCGAGCCAGCAGGCGAAGAGGCTCCAGGCCGCGACCAGAATGCGGAACTCTGTCGCGCCCATGCCGCCATAGGACAGGCGATGCACGCCCGCCGTCGCCACGCGCAGATAAGTGTAGGAGCTCATCAGCAGATAGAGCG